>SKTG01000212.1 GCA_007118045.1 Nitriliruptoraceae bacterium | reverse complement strand
GTACGCGCTGTTCCGGCCCGGGCCCACCCGCAACCCGCACGATCCGACCAGGACGCCGGGCGGCTCGTCGAGCGGGTCGGCCGCCGCGGTGGGTGCCGGCACGTTGCCGCTGGCGATCGGCACCCAGACGGCCGGCTCCGTGGTGCGACCCGCCTCCTTCTGCGGCACCGTCGGTGGCAAGCCGACGCTGGGAGCCGTGCCCCGGGACGGTGTCACGCCGTGCTCGACCACCCTCGACACCGTGGGGCTGCTCGGACGCGAGGTCGCCGACGTCGCGCTCGGGCTCGGGGTGATGGCCGACGACCTGGCCGCCTTCGCGCCGACGTCCTGGCATGACCGGCTCCGCCTCGGGGTCTGTCGCACCTTCGAGTGGGACGAGGTGGAGCCGTCGGCCCGGGCCGAGTTCGATCGTGCCGTCGAGGGGCTCGCGGTCCACCTCGACCTGGTCGAAGTGGCGGTCCCCGAGGCGTTGCGCGGGCTGGTGACGGCGCAGCAGGCGATCATGGCGATCGAGGCCGCCGACGCGCTCGGGCCGGTGCGCGACCGACACGGTGACCTGCTCAGCCCCACGCTGCACGCCGTGCTCGAGGAGGGGGCGGCCAGGCGCTGGTCCTACGAGGCGGCGTTGGCACTCGCGCAGGAGGCCCGGGCACGCCTCCCGGAGCTGTTCGCCGACGTCGACGTGCTGTTGGCGCCGGCGGTCCGGGGGGAGGCGCCGGCTCTGGACACCACCGGCGACCCGCTGTTGTGCCGGCAGTGGACGCTGCTCGGCACGCCCACGATCGCGGTGCCGGGGCTCACGGGCGAGGCAGGGTTGCCGCTCGGGGTGCAGACCGTCGCGTCACCGGGAGGCGACGGCATCGCGCTCGGCGCGGCGGCGGTCCTCGCGCCGCTACTGGCCCAGGCGACCGCGGGATCCGCGGACCGCGTCGGCAACTGACCGTGCCGGCCGGCGAGGGACCGAGCCTGTGGACTGGCCGTTCAGGGCGAGCTCCGGCTGGCCGTGTCGGGCGAACTCGGCCCCCGGGCCGTCCGTGCGAGCGCGGCCGACTGTGCAGGTTCGCCGTCGTTGCCGGGCCGGACTCGGAGAACCTCGCCGAAGGGTGGGGTCGGCGACGCCAGTAGGCTCCGCCGCGAAGCACTCCCGCGCCGTCCCCGAGAGGTCGTCCATGCGCCGCATCCGGATCGGTATCGACACGGGCGGCACCTTCACCGACGTGGTGGCCTTCGACGAGGCCACCGGCCGACTCACGACCACCAAGACACCCTCCACCCCGAGTGACCCCGCCCAGGGCTTCATGGCCGGTGTCGACAAGGTCCTCGCGATGGTGGACGGGGCCGACGGCGGGAAGGCGCGGGGCCAGGACGTGGCCGCGGTCAGCCACGGCACCACCGTGGCGACCAACGCCCTGCTCGAGGACGACATCGAGCACATGGGCCTGGTCACCACCGCCGGCTACCGGCACGTGCTGGAGATCGCGCGGCAGTCCGTCCCGGACGGGTACGGCAACAGCTACTTCTGGGTCAAGCCCGAGCGCATCGTCCCGGTCGAACGGGTGGCGGAGGTCGACGGCCGCCTCGACGTTCGCGGTGACGAGGTCCGCCCCTTCGGCGAGCAGCAGGCCGTCGCGGTGGCGCGCTGGTTCCGCGAGCGGGGGATCGACACCATCGGCGTGTGCTTCCTGCACGCCTACGCGAACGACGCGCACGAGCGGGCGATGCGCGACGTGCTCGCCCGTGAGCACCCCGAGGCGGTCGTGTCGCTCTCCAGCGAGGTGCTGCGCGAGTACCGCGAGTACGAGCGGACCGTGACGACCCTGGTCGACGCCTCGGTCAAGCCGCGGGTGGGGCGCTACATCCGCGGTATCGCGCAGCGCCTCGGTGCCTACGTCGACGCGTCCGGTGCGGACGACGGCGGCGCCCCGAGCGGCGATGACGCGGCGAACGGGACCGCGAGGTCGTCGGCCGACGACGTCGGAGCCGACGGCGCCACGGCGGCTTCCTCCTCGGCGGGCATCGACATCCCCTTCTACATCATGAAGTCCAACGGCGGTGTGATCAGCGCCGCCGAGGTGGTGCACCAACCGATCACCACGGTCCTCTCGGGTCCGGCGGCCGGGGCGCTCGGCGCCGGACTGGTCGCCCGCGAGGCCGGCTACGAGCGCATCCTCACCCTCGATGGTGGCGGCACCTCCACGGACGTGTCCGTGGTGCTCGGTGGCGAGCCGACCCTGACCACGGAGGGCGCGATCGGCCGGTTCCCCTCCAAGATCCCGATGATCGACGTGGTCACCGTCGGCGCGGGCGGCGGTTCCATCGCCTGGATCAGCCCGGAGGGCAACCTCAAGGTCGGGCCCCGCTCAGCCGGCGCCGACCCCGGTCCGCTCTGCTACGCGAAGGGCGGTACGGAGCCGACGGTCACCGACGCGCACGTCTTCCTCGGACGCATCCCCCCGCACCTGCTGGGCGGGGAGATCGGGTTGGACGTCGACGCGGCCGTCGCGGGCATCGAGGCGCTCGGGGCCAGGCTCGGGCTCGAGCCCGCCGATGCCGCGCGCGGCATCCTGGAGATCTCGGCCTGGAACCAGGCCAACGCGATCCGCCAGATCACCGTCAAGCGCGGTCTGGACGTCCGCGACTTCGCCATGGCCGCGTTCGGGGGGTCCGGTCCGCTGCTCATCTGCCGTCTGATCGACGTGCTCGCCCTGCAGGGGGTGGTCGTGCCCCTCAACCCGGGCAACCTCTCCGCCTTCGGCCTGCTGACCGTCGACGTCAAGAACGACTACGTCCAGACCAACGTGGTCGAGCACACGCAGGTGGACCCGGGCGAGCTCGCGACCGTGTACGGCTCGCTGGAGGCCAAGGCGGCCGACGCGCTCGACCGGGAGGGTTTCAGCGCATCCGATCACCGTTTCGTGCGAACGGCCGACCTGCGCTACGACGGCCAGGCCTTCGAGGTGCGCGTCACGGCACCGGACGGCCCGGTCGACGAGCGCTTCACCGAACGGGTCGTCGCCAGCTTCCACGACGAGCACGAGCAGCTGTACGGCTACTGCTACCGGGACCGCACCGACCGCCATCCGGTCGAGTGGGTCAACCTGCGCGTCACCGGGGTGGGCCCGATCACCCGACCGGAGCTGGCGCGGCTGCGTGCCGGCGACGGCGACATCGAGGGGGCCCGGCTCGACACCCGCCCGGTCGCCTTCGACGCCTCGCACCAGGACACGCCGGTGTACGACCGCAGCCTGCTGCGGGCAGGTGACGTGGTTCCGGGTCCGGCGATCGTGCAGGAGTTCGGCTCGACCGTTCCGATCCATCCCGGGTTCTCCGCCGAGGTGGACGAGCTCGCGAACCTCGTCGTCACGCGCACGACCAGCACGTGAGCGAGACCGCCACCGTCGACGATCACCACCGCAGCCGACCGTCCGAGCGGGGGACCCGCAGATCCGACCGAGGAGCCCGTCGATGGCGACGTTGACCACCACCGCGCCCAGGAGCGTCGATCCGGTCGTGCTCGAGATCGTCCAGGGCACGCTCGCCTCGATCGAGAAGGAGGTCGAGGACGCCATCGGCCGGACGTCACGCTCGCCCATGATCCGCGACGCGCACGACTACCGCGCCGGCATCCACGATCGCCTGCTGCGCAAGCTGACGGGCCGGTCGTACTCCGCGCTGGTCCACCCCGTCGCCCGGGACTTCCCGATGACGACGATGCGTCCCGGTGACGTCTTCTTCCACAACGACGTCTACCTGTCCGAGGGGGGCATCGGTCACCTGCCCGACCTGTGCGTGACGGTGCCGGTCTTCGCGCCGCGAGCCGACGCTGCGGCGGCCGCCGCGACCGACGCGCCGGAGCACGACCTCGAGGTGGTCGCGTTCGTGCAGGCCTTCGGTCATCACGACGACATCGGCGGAGCGGTCCCCGGCTCCATGCCCTCGCACGCGACCAGCGTGTTCCAGGAGGGCCTGATGGTGCCACCGATCAAGCTGTGGGACCGCGGGGTGCCCAACGAGGCCGCGCTGACGATCATGACCCGCAACTCGCGGATGCCGGACTCGCTGGCCGGTGACCTCGACGCGGAGTGCTCCGCCTGCCTGATGGGCTCGCGTCGTGTCAGCGAGCTGTTCGAGCGCTACGGGCGCGGGACCGTCGAGGCCTGCTTCGACGCGATCGTGGCCAACAACACGGAGACCTACCGCCGCGAGATCCTCTCGAAGATCCCGGAGGGCACCTACGTCTGGGAGGACTACGCGGAACACGACGGGGTCGAGGAACCCAAGCTGCACCGCCAGCGCATCACGTTGACGAAGGAGGCCGGCTCGGACGCCGATGGTGACGGTGCCAGGCTGGTGATCGACTTCACGGGGACCTCCCCGCAGGCCAAGGGGCCGATCAACCACGTGGGGGACGCCGCCGGCGGCAACTTCCTGAAGAAGTGGCTGGCGCCGATCCTCCGCAACCTCGCCGACTCGCCCGAACGCATGGCCGAGCTGGACGTCAACGAGGGCATCGTCGACCTGATCGAGATGCGTTTCCCGGAGAAGGGCACCCTGCTCACGCCGGAGTTCCCGGCGCCGACCAACGCCCGCACGTTCGTGATCCTGCGGTTGCTCGGCGTGCTCGCCGGCGTGCTGGCCAAGGCGACCGACGGCTACATGCCGGCCGACCAGGAGACGATCCGCTACACGGGCGTGTACGGACGTCGCGCCGACGGCTCCTCCTACCTCATGCGCGAGGTGCTCGGTGGGGGGTCGGGTGGCCGCTACTACGCCGACGGCGAGGACACGATCCACGTCGTGCCCGACTCGCGCAACCTGCCCACGGAGTTCACGGAGTCACGCTTCCCGTTCCTGGTCGAACGGCTCGGCCTCGCCGTGGACTCCGGTGGCGCGGGGCTCTACCGGGGTGGGCTCGGCTACGAGAAGCACCTGCGGATGCTCGAGGACGCCTACTTCATGTCCATCGCCGACCGGTCGATCCTCGCCTGCTGGGGCGTGAAGGGCGGCAAGGCCGGCCGGCCGTTCCAGGTCACGATCGACCCGGGTGGCCCGAACGAACGCGAGATGGAGGGCCTCGTCGACGACGAGCCCGTCGCGGCCGGCGAGGTGATCCGCATCCGGACCACCGGTGGTGGGGGTTGGGGCGACCCGCTCGACCGCGACGTCGACCACGTGCGGCGCGACGTGCTCTGGGCCAAGGTGTCGCGCGCGGCCGCCGAGCAGGACTACGGCGTGGTGGTCACCGGACCGGACGACGCGCCCGAGGTCGACCACGACGCCACCTCGACGCTGCGCGCGCGCCTGCGCGAGGAGCGTGGTGAAGCGGCGTTCTTCGACCGGGGGCCCGGCTACGCGCAGCTCGACCCGGAGGGCCGTGCCTTCCCCGAGGTCGACGTGATCTGACCAGCCGCGTGCTCGCGGAGGTACATGCCGTCGCCGGCCACCGCCACCTCCGCGCCACCGTACGGCGCGATCACGCGGCGAGGGCGTCCCGCAGCACCGCGAGCCGATCCGGGACGACGCGGAACCACGCCCATCGACCGCGCTGCTCACGCGTCAGCAGCCCGGCGTCGGCCAGGATCGACAGGTGGTGGCTGACGGTCGGCTGCTTGCGTTCCACCAGCGCCGGGAGGTCGCAGGCGCACAGCTCGCCGTCGGGTGCGTTCGCGATCAACGACAGCAACCGCAGGCGCACCGGATCCGCGAGGACCTTGAACGCGGCGGCGAGGTCCTGAGCCTCCCGCTCGTCGAGCGCGGCGTCGAGCAGCGGTTCGCAGCACGGGGCGATCTGCGAGACCTGCATCGGATGCCTCCTCCGGCACGTCGTGGGCGCTGGACGGACATGGTATCGACATCCGTCGATGATCGGCTATCGTCCCTCGTATCGATGGATGTCGAAGTGTCAGGCCGATGCCGGAGGGCTGACGATGGAACGCACGCTCGAGACCGTCCAGTTGTTCGGCAGCCTGTTCCTCACGCTGCTGGCGCTGTTCGTCCCGATCACGGTCGGTGTCGTGTTGCTGCGTCGCTGGGTGGGGCCCGACCGCTTGCAGCGTTGGCTGGGCGGCCGGAGCCTGCCGATGGCGCTCGTCAAGGGCACCGCGCTCGGGGCGGTGACGCCGTTCTGTGGCTGTTCCACGATCCCGCTGCTGCTCGGGCTGCTCAAGGCCGACGTCCGCTTCGCGGCCGTGGCGGCGTTCGTGCTCGCCTCACCGCTGCTCAACCCCTACATCCTGGGCGTGGTGACGTTGCTGTTCGGTTGGCAGGTCGCGGCGGCCTACGCCGCGGTCGCGGCCGTGACCACCGTGGTCCTGGCCGCCGCCTGGGAGCTGACCGGCATGCACCGGCACCTGAAGGTGCCCGGCTACCGCCCCGGCTCGATGCCGACCCGCGAGCCGGCCCACGCGGCCGCGGCCGTCGGGGGCGGCAGCCAGGTCGCCGTCGACGGGCAGGGGGCCGGGGGATCGGACGTGAGCTGCGGGACCAGCGCCGTGGACGTGGGCTGCGGGACCGAGGCGACGACGATCGACGGC
>SKTG01000176.1 GCA_007118045.1 Nitriliruptoraceae bacterium | reverse complement strand
GACCAGCGAGCTCGCCGCACAATGGGCTGCACTCTGCGATCGCCCCCCGACCTTCCGCAACCTCGACGTCGTCCGCGAAGACATGATGTGAGGTTGGGAGGGGTCTGAACGCTGCTGGGTAGCCATGCGGATGCCGAAGTTGGCGACGGTGATAGGTGGACGACACCTCCGTCGGCGTCCATACCGTAAGGGCGGAGATCCGGAGTCCCTCGTCGAGGACGCGCCGCCGGACACCGTTCCAGAGCCTTCGACCGAGCTTTGCACCCCGGGGCAGGAAGCGCTCCGGGGTGCGGGTTCGGCTCCGCAGCCATGAGCTCCTGCATCGGACCCCCGGCCCCGCGTTGGTGACGGGACTTGCAGGCTCGAGAGTTCGCCGACCTCGTCTGGAACGCCCCCGCCCACAGCTGGCCTGAACGGGGTACCGCCGTCCGCACGTTCACGGCGATGGTGTGCGGGTTCGTCCGGTCAGGCGGGGCACAGAACCGCCGTCTCGGTCAGTTCGGACGCGTAGCGAGCCGCTGGGCGATCTGCTCTGGCCCGCGCTCGGGCACACGCCGCCTCGAGCAGGCCGACATCCCCGACGGGGCCTGCCCGGAGCAGCCTGGTCAGCCGAAGCGAGGCCGTCCGGCGTGGGTTGGTTGCCGCCGCCCAACGGCTACGGGACCGACAGCGGCTGATCGACGAGGTGGCCACACTCGCTGAGGACGAGCAGGACCGTGCCGAGGCTGCAGACGTGGCGGCGATGATGGAGGAACTGCGTGCGCCGGGGTGACGTGTTCCGGTTGCGTCTCGGTCGGCGACAAGGGCACGAGCAGTCCGGTGTCCGCTACGGCGTCATCGTGCAGTCGGACGCACTGTTGCGTCTGTCGACGGTGTCGATCGCTCCGACCTCGACCTCGGCCCGCGCCGCATCGTTCCGGCCCGAGATCGACATCGCCGGGACACCGACGCGTGTCCTCGTCGAGCAGACCGGCGCGATCGATGTCACCAGGCTCGGCGACCATCATGGCCACCTCACCGCCGAGGAGCAGTGGGGTGTCGACCTCGCTCTCGAAACGGTCTTGGACCTGCAGTAGCCATCACCACCTGGACCCGGACGTGAACCGTGACTCGGTCGCGCGCTCGTCGGCTGCCGGACACCCATGACCCCTGTGCTGACGCGCCCCGTTCCGTGGAGGACGACCGAAGCCAACGATCCGCGACCGCGCTCCTTCGGGTGCCGTTTCGTACGGACCCGGCGTCCGGCCCGGGTCGCGGCTCGTTACGAACGCCCGGAGCACCCTCAGCTCTCCAGGGAGACGCCGGTGCGATCCTTGCGGTCGGGCTCACCGCGGGTGCCGCCCCCAGTTGGCCAACGCCTGAACGCTGGCGTCGCCGAGATGACCGAGGGTTCGGACGAGCCTGTGAGGACCGGTCACCTCCACCGTGCCGGTTCGCAGCCCCTGCGCGAGCGTGAGATCACCGAGCACCCAGCGGGCCAGCCACTCTGGATCCGCGGTGACGACCAGGTCCTCGTCGTGGCCAGGGTGCTTCACGCAGACTTCCGGTGCAGGTTCTTGCACGAGCAGCCAGAAGCGCCGCTTGTCTGCCGGCATCGACGGGAACTCGAAGCGCGTGTTCAGCCGCTGCTCGGGCAGTTCGACGCTGCGCAGGCCACGTGCGATGGCCCACAGCGAGTAGTAGGGATCGAGATGTTGGGGGCCGAGCTCCACCCAGCGTGACCCCCAGGCGCCCATCGCATCGCAGACCGCTTGCAGGTCCCTGCCCGCCTGCGTCGGCTCGTACAGCCATCCACGTCCGCTCGGATGCTGACGTTTCTCGACGACGCCGACGCTCTCGAGTTGCCGCAGCCGTTCGGATAGCAAAGACCGGGAGATGCCGGGCGCACCGTCATGCAGTTCGGTGAAGGTGCGGCAGCCCAGCAGGAGGTTGCGGACGATGACGGGGGTCCAGCGGGTGGCGAACACCTCTGCCCCGCGCGCGATCGGGCAGTACTGGTTGTAGCTCTTCACGATCCGGCCCTGCCCCCTCCGCTCCGACGGTCCAGAAATCAGACTGGCTTCTCGGTCACAGCTTGTCAGGCTCGAACGGTCCAGTCGAGAAGGAGCACACCATGACGTCCGATGCGAACCCGACCGTCGACTACCCGACGCTCACGAGCAACCAGCGCCAGACCTGGTCGCAGGGGGACTTCCACGAGATCGCGCGACTCAACGTCGTGATGGCTGAAGCCATGTGCGACGCGGGCGATCTGCGGGCGGGCGAACGCGTTCTGGACGTCGGCTGCGGCAGCGGTACCGCAGCTCTCGTGGCGGCACGACGCTACTGCCAGGTCACCGGGATCGACTACGTGACCTCACTGCTCGACCGTGCCCGGCTGCGGGCCGCGGCGGAAGGTCTCGAGGCCGAGTTCCTGGAGGCGGATGCACAGGATCTCCCGTTCGAGGACGACAGCTTCGACGCGGTCTTGTCGGTCTACGGGGTCCAGTTCGCGGCGGACCAGCAGCGTGCAGCCCGGGAACTGGTCCGCGTCACCAGCCCCGGAGGACGCATCATCCTGGCCAGCCCGCCGCCGCACGGCTGGAGCGGCGACTTCTTCGCGGTGCACGCACGCCACAACCCGCCGCCGCCCGGGACCGACTCACCGCTGCGGTGGGGTAGCACGGACGGCCTGGCTGAGCTGTTCGGGGACACGGTGGCTCGGATCGACAGCGAGCCCCGACCAGCCTTCCAGTACTGGCGTTCCACGGACCACGCCGTCGACGTCTTCTGGCGGTGGTTCGGGCCGACCATCAGCGCGGCCGAGCGTCTCGACGATGAGGGCCGTGGATCCTTGCGCACCGATCTCCAGCACGTCTTCGAGCGCTACGACCGCGCGGCAGACGGCACCCCCGTCGTCGAGAACACCTACCTGCTGTCCGTCGTCACGCTCGGGCAGTGAGCGGGGCGGCGAGCGACCAGCCAGCCTGGCTGGACGATGCCGGCCCTTCCGCCGTATCGCGCGGGCATGTCCCTCCGCCGCGAACGGCCGTCGACACCCGACCTTCGAACGTGCCGTCGATCGGCCGCCTTCGCGCGTGGTCGCTCCGCATCCGGGTTGCGGGGGTCGGGTGCGGGTGAGCTGGCGGTATCGGCCGGAGGCCGGCTGCCGGATGTGCTCGCGATCTCCGCCGGGGGAGACAGGCGGCGCCGGGCGTGGATGATCGAAGCACCGAGGGTAGGAGGGTTCCCATGGGCCGGAAGACCAAGGTGATCGCCGAGGCGGATCCTGCCTACGCCGGCCAGGCTGCCTACACGCCGGCGCTGCTGAGGGTCTACGACACGATCGTCCTGCGGATCTCGAACCGCTGGGTGTGGCGGTGTCCGACGTCGAAGCTCGTCGCTCACTACGAGGCCAACGTGGGGCCTGATCACCTCGATGCCGGGCCGGGCACCGGCTACTTCCTCGACGTCGCCGACCTGCCGCAGCTGCGAGGGCTGGTCCTCGTCGATGCCAACCCGGCGGTACTGCAGCACGCCGGCCGGCGCCTGGCGCGGTTCGAGCCCGAGCTGCTCGAGGCCAACGTGCTGGTGCCCATCGATCACCCCGGTGGCGTCGACTCCGTCGGCTGCAACTACGTGCTGCACTGCCTGCTCGGGACGCTCGGGGAGAAGGGAGAAGCGATCGCGAACCTCACCCGCCTGCTGCGGCCCGGGGGTGTGTTGTTCGGATCGACGATCCTCGCGGAGCCGCAGGGCCTCACGGCGCTCGGCCGTCGCCTGCTGGAGGCCTACAACCGCAAGGGCGTCTTCGGCAACGCCTCGGATACCCGGGCCGAACTCGAAAGGATGCTCGCCGAGCACCTCACCCACCTCGAGATCGAGATCCAGGGCGCGGTCGCCGTCTTCCGCGGCACCCGACCGGCCTGAACCCACCAGCCGCACCCGCCACGGCGGTCGTCACCCGCCCGCAGTCGTCTCCGCTCATGGATACTCGGATCGACACGCGCCGTGTAGCTTGGACGCATGGCCCCCCAAAGCATCAACATCACCCTCGACCCCGAGCACGCCAGCAAGCTGGCCCAGCTGGCGGCACGCGTGCACGTCAACGAGGGGACCCTGGCGCGCTCACTGCTCTCGTCAGCGATCGATCACGCGGACCCCGACGCGGACACCGTCGTGGCGGTCCTGGACGGGATCGATGGCGCCTGGGACCGCGCCCAGCTTGGCCGTCGTCAGGCCGCCTCCGGTGACACGATCCGTCTCACCGAGCTCTAGTACGTGGCTCGCGTCGAGCTCACCCGCGCTGCGGTCGAGGACCTGGGCCGGCTCGTCGCCGTCCTGACACTGCCTGCGGACACCCGGGAGCGCGTGCGTTCCCGCCTGCAACGCCTGCGCGAGTTCCCGCGTCTGGGCGCCGAGCTCAGCCGACGATGGCAGTATCTGTGTTTCGTTCTCGGACCGTGGCGATGGCTGCTGCTGGTCTACGAGCACCAGCCGGACGATGATCGCGTGGTGATCCTCGCCGTCCAGGAGGCGGGATCGTCCTCCGCATCCACCCGCTGGGTAGTCCAACGGTCAGCACTCACGCGCATGACGCGGAACACGCAGTGAAGGTGGGCGTGGCGGCCAGAACCGCTCGCAACACAGGATGCGCCACGAGGTTGCTCGCGGCCGTCGCATAGTGCCGGCTACTCGCTCGTCCCGCGGCCGCGTGCGTCCCGACGCTGGCGGGGCAGGGTCCCTGAGCGATGCCCAACTCGAGGGCTGCTCGAGACCTACATCCACCAGCTCCCCCCCCCCGGAGACGTGGACGAAGCCACGCATCGGGAGCGGGTTCGCCGCACGGACGCGGCCGGGATGACCTCGTGCGCCGATGTGATCGAGATCCTGCACCGCCACGCCGCAACTCCCGACGCTGGACGACCCGCTCGCCGCACCGGCCCACCTCGATGCCGAGGTGCTGGTCCACGGGCTGTCGGATCAGCGGCGCGCCACCATGGCCTGCTCGAGGAACGGGACGAGTTCGTCGGCGACGCGCTCCGGCGCGATCTGATGGCCGACATGTCCGACGCCAACGATCTCGCGCACGGTCGCTCCGGGGACGTGGCACGCCACGAAGCGGGTCCCGGACAGCAACCACGACCGCAGCGCGGTCCTCGAGCCGTGTAGCAGCAGGGTCGGTACCTGGATGCGGGCCAGCACATCGGGTGCAGTGGGACTCGGCCCCTCGAAGGCGATCCCTTCGCGGAACTCGGCCAGGTCCGCCGGCAGGTAGGCGGCGATGTCGTCCATCGCGTCGCCGTCCGCGGCCAGCGCCGCCGCCTCCTCCTCGTTGGCGATCAGCTCCACGAAGGGCCCGATGGCCTCGTGGGGTCGGTCGGCCTCGATGCCGGCGGCCAACGCATCGACGGCCTCCTGGAACCGAGCCAGCGTGTCCGCGTCGATCGTCTCGAACACCGGCGGTTCGAACACCGACAGCGCTGAGACGGCGTCGGTGCGGGCGGCGGCGCCGAGGGCCACCATGCCCCCGCCCGAGGCCCCGACCAGTCCCACCTGCTCACCGATGCTCTCCACGACCGCCACGACGTCCTGTACGCGGGCCTCGCGGGTATGGTCGGGGTGGTCGTCGCTGAGGCCCCGCCCACGCAGATCGGGCAGGTAGCAGGTGAACCGGTCGGCGAGCAGCGGCACCAGCTCGCCCCACTCGGACAGCCCGTCGGCGACGGCGCCGTGCACGAGCACCAGCGGGGGTCCCTCGCCGTACACGCGGGCCACGATCTGGGTGCCGTCAACGGAGACGGCGCGGTGTCGTTGGTCGGTGAGGATGTTGGTGGTCATGGTGTCGCTCCTGGTCGCCTCGTGGTGGCAGCCCGTCGGACGATCTGGTGTCCGCTCGGGTCTGATGGGAACGACGATGCAGGAGGACGTAGCGGGGCAGCATCGGTCCAGGTGCCCAAACCCCAGCTGGACGCAGATGGGCATCCTGACCCATGCCCGGGGTGCGTCCGCGGTCGCGGGTCAGGGGCGATGGCCGGGGAGCAGCCCGTGGTCGAAGGCGAAGCGCGCGGCCTCGGTGCGCGACGACACCCCGAGCTTGGTGAAGATGTTCGACAGGTGCCGTGCGACGGTTCGTCGGCTGATGACCAGCGTGTCGGCGATCTCGGGGTTGCTATCGCCCTCCGCCACGAGCCGTAGGACCTCGACCTCGCGGTCGGACAGCCCACCAGGACGCGGTTCGGCGCCCCGCAACTCGGCGACCGTCGCCGCGTCGAGCTGTGCACCGAGGCGAGCGAAGACCGGCGCGGCCGCAGCGAGCTCGCGGTCGGCGGCTTCGTCATCACCCAGCGCCAAGTAGGCGTGGGCGAGCAGGACGCCGGTGCGAGCCGCCTCGTACGGGCCGTCGAGCTCGCGCCACGTGCGGGCGGCCGTGCGGAGCGAGCCCAGTGCCTGGTCGGGCCGCTCCTCGGCGAGCGCGATGGCTCCCCGGGCGGTCGCGGCCCGGGCGGTGAACCCGGGTCCGACCGCGCCTGCGGCGAGCTCCTCCAGCTCGTCGAACGCCTTCTTGGCCAGCTCGAGCTCG
>SKTG01000316.1 GCA_007118045.1 Nitriliruptoraceae bacterium | reverse complement strand
GCGGGGTACACGGTGTGGTTCGAGCCCCGCCTGGCCGTCGACTACCGCCCGCGCGAGAGCCTCGCCGCGCTGGCCCGCCAGTACCTGGCCTACGGGCGCTACCGCCGTCTGACCGCCCAGGTGCACCCGGGTTCGCTGGCGGCCCGTCAGCTGGCGCCACCCGCGCTCGTCGGTCTGCTGGCCGCCACGAGCCTCGGTTCCCTGGTCGGCCGACGGCCCCAGCTGCTCGGGCTCGTCGCCGGTGGCTACCTGTCGGCCCTCGCGGGCGCGGTCGTCGTCGAGACCGATCCGCCGCGGAGGTTGCCGGCCGTCGTGGCGGCCGTAGCCACGATGCACGTGGCCTGGGGGATAGGCTTCCTTCTGGGGCCTCCCGAGCGTCGGCGGTCGTCCGACCCCGTCGACCAGCGCGCGGGCGCGCCGGGTGGCCATGACGTAGGTGACGGACGTGGGTGACCAGGTGTCGCGACCGCAGCAGGACCGCGCGACGCCCACCGACCCAGGACGGGACGGCGCGTTCGCCGACGACCGCGAGGCGTCGGACCATCGGAGCGCCACACCCGGGGACGGGATGCGATCGGACCCGCCCCGGACGGATCCCTGGCTGGGACGGCTGAACCGCCGCGGCTTCCGTCTGCTCATGGCGGCCGACCTGCTCGTGCTCGTGATCGTCGTGCTGGGGTCGATGTTCGTGCGCTTCGGCCTGGAGTGGCCGACCTACCCGGTGCCGACCTACCTGGCGTCGTTCGCCCTCTCCGTGGCGATCTTCCTCGCCAGCCTGTACTTCGGTGGGCTCTACGAACGCGAGCCGCGTCTGGGTGCGCCGCCAGCGCTGCCCCGGGTGGCGCGTCAGACGTTGGCCGCCGGCGGCCTGGTCGCGCTGCTCAACCTCTCCGCGAGCGGGATCGCCCGCGAGCTGGGACTGACCGCCGAACGTGCGCTGCCGTTCCCCATCACGAACCTGGTCGTGCTGATCGTCCTCGGCGCCACCGGGGTCGCGGCCAACCGCTGGCTGGCACACGTGCTGCGGACGCGCCGGGAGGGGCCACCCCGGCTGGTGCTCGCTGGCGCGCCCGAGGACGTGGCGGTGGCACGCCACCACCTCGACGTCAGCTCGGAGAAGGTGCGTGTCGCCGCGGAGGTGACCGATCCCGCGCGCGTGGTGGAGGCGGTGCACGCCGTCTCGGCCACCGACGTGATGATCGTGTCCGGGGACTGGGTCGACGAGCTGTACCCCGGCGCGGTGGCGACCCTCCACCGCGATCACGTGCCGATGTTGTTGCGCGTCTCGGCGCAGGAGACGATGTACGGCCTCGAGCGGCTCCGCGAGGTCGGCGGGATGCCGTTCGTGCTCCTGCGGGCCCAGGCGATCCCTCGCTCGCGAGCGCGCTTCAAGCGCTTCTTCGACCTGTTCGTCCTCCTGCTCACCGCCGTGGTGTGGCTGCCGGTGCTGGGGGCGATGGCCCTGTACCAGCTGGCGGTCGCGGGGCGTCCGCTGCTCTACCACCAGATGCGGGTCGGCGCCGGGGGTCGGCACTTCCACATGATCAAGTTCCGCACGATGCACCCGGACGCGGAGAGCGACGGCCTCGGTGCGCGGCTCGCCGACGAGGACGACCCGCGGGTGATCCCGGCCTGCCGGTGGGTCCGATCGACACGCATGGACGAGCTGCCGCAGCTGTTCAACGTGTTGCGGGGGGAGATGTCGCTCGTGGGGCCGCGGCCGGAGCGGCCCGAGCTCACGGCCGGGTTCGAGGAACAGATCCCGGGCTACGACCGCCGCCACGAGCTCCCGCCCGGCATGACCGGGTTGGCGCAGATCCACGGGCGCTACCACACCGATGCCGAGTACAAGCTCGGCTACGACCTGCAGTACCTCGTGAACTGGTCGCCCGTGCTGGACCTGGAGATCCTGATACGCACCGTGTCGGTCGTGCTCACCCGGCGGCTGTGAGCGGGCCGGCTTCGAAGGACTACGCTCTGGCGCTCCGACCGGTGACGAACGGAGCGACCCGTGCAGGACGTGGTCATCGGCGGCGCGAAGCGCGCCCTGGTCGGCTACGAGCTCGAGGATCTGGCCCTCGCGCCGGATCGGCGGACCCGCCACATCGACCTCGTCGACGTCACGTGGCAGCTGGACGCCTACACGTTCGGGATCCCGGTGCTCGGGGCGCCGCTCGACGCGGTCGTCTCGCCGGCGACGGCCGCCGTCGTCGCCCAGCGCGGAGGCGTGGGCGTCTTCAACCTCGAGGGGCTGTGGACCCGTTACGACGACCCGTCGGAGGTCCTCGCGGAGATCGCTCAGCTCACGCCCGGTCCGGATGCCACGGTGCGGTTGCAGGAGCTGTACGCCGCGCCCGTCCGTGAGGAGCTGATCGGCCGCCGGGTCGAGCAGCTGCGCGAGAGCGGCCTCGCCGCGGGCAGCCTGACCCCCGGCAGGGTCGAGCGGTACCACCACGCCGCCCTGGAGGCCGGGCTGGACCTGCTGGTCGTCCAGGGGGTGACGGTCACCGCACAGCACGTCGGCCGGGAAGGGTCACAACCGCTGGATCTGCGCGACTTCACGGCCCGCTACGACATCCCGGTGCTGGTGGGTGGCGTCGTGACCGCCCGGTCCGCGCTGCACCTGATGCGCACCGGTGCCGTCGGCGTGCTGGTGGGTCTGGGCAGCGGCCGGGTCGCCACGACCGAGGCGGCGCTTGGCGCTCACGTTCCGATGGCGACCGCGCTGGCCGAGGTGGCCGCCGCGCGGGCCCGCTACCTCGAGGAATCCGGCCGGTACGTGCAGGTGATCGCCGCCGGCGGTGTGCGTACCGGCGGTGATCTCGCCAAGGCGATCGCCTGCGGCGCCGACGCGGTGATGCTCGGTCGGCCGTTGGCGGCCGCCGACGAGGCACCCGGTGGCGGCGCCTACTGGGGCGCGTCGGCGGGGCACCCGGAGCTGCCGCGGGGCCGCTACGAGCGGCTCGAGCCGTTGGGCCCGCTCGAGGTGGTGCTGGAGGGGCCGGCGCACCGCGACGACGGCACCGTCAACCTGCTGGGCGGCCTGCGACGAGCGATGGGCATCACCGGTTACGAGACGCTGGCCGGGCTGCGCCAGGCGACGCTCGTGGTGCGTGCATGAGCGGCGGCGGCAGCCCCGTGTCGGGGTCGGAGGGGCTGGCGCCGGTCTCGGAGGAACAGCAGCGCGGCGAGCCGGAGACCGCGCAGCCGGAGGCCGACGATCTCGTCCTGGTGGTCGACTTCGGAGCTCAGTACGCCCAGCTGATCGCCCGCCGGGTCCGTGAGGCGCGTGTCTACTCGGAGATCGTCCCGCACGACATGCCCGTCGAGCGGATGCTCGGCAAGCGGCCGCGGGCGATCGTGCTCTCGGGCGGCCCCGCCTCGGTGTACGAGGAGGGTGCCCCGGGTCTCGACCCGGCGGTGGTGGCGGCCGGAGTGCCGATCTTCGGCATCTGTTACGGCTTCCAGGCGATGGCCGAGGCGCTCGGCGGGACGGTGGAGCGCACCGGCCACGCCGAGTTCGGGGCCACCTCGCTGCACGTGGTCGGTGGGGACACGACCCTGTTCCACGGTCTGGCCCGCGAGCAGTCCGTGTGGATGTCGCATCGCGACGCGGTCACCGGGGCCCCGGAGGGCTTCGACGTCGTCGGGAGGACCCGGGAGGGTTCGATCGCCGCGTTCGAGGACGTGGACCGTGGCATGGCCGGGGTCCAGTTCCACCCGGAGGTGATGCACACCGACCACGGCCAGGCGGTGCTCGAGCACTTCCTGTACGAGATCGCCGGGTGTCGCCCGACCTGGACGACCGCCAACGTGATCGACGAGCAGGTGGAGGCGATCCGGGCGCAGGTGGGTGACAAACGGGTGATCTGCGGCTTGTCGGGCGGGGTGGACTCCTCGGTCGCGGCCGCGCTGGTGCAGGCCGCGGTCGGCGATCAGCTGACCTGTGTGTTCGTCGACCACGGCCTGCTCCGGGAGGGGGAGGCGGAGCAGGTGGAGCGCGACTTCGTCGCCGCCACCGGCGTCGACCTGAAGGTGGTCGACGCCCAGGAACGCTTCCTGTCGGCGCTCGCCGGCGTGCAGGACCCGGAGACCAAGCGCAAGGTCATCGGGCGGGAGTTCATCCGCGTGTTCGAAGGGGCCGCTCGCGAGGTCGTCGAGGAGGCACCGGTCGGCAGCGAGGTGGAGTTCCTCGTCCAGGGAACCCTGTACCCGGACGTCGTCGAGTCCGGTGGCGGCAGCGGGGCGGCGAACATCAAGAGCCACCACAACGTCGGCGGCCTACCGGACGACCTGGAGTTCTCGCTGGTCGAGCCGTTGCGCTCGCTCTTCAAGGACGAGGTGCGCGCCGTCGGACTGCAGCTGGGGCTGCCGGAGGGGATCGTGTGGCGCCAGCCGTTCCCGGGGCCCGGCCTGGCGATCCGCATCATCGGAGCGGTCAGCCACGAGCGGCTCGAGGTGCTGCGGCGCGCGGACGCCATCGTGCGGCACGAGCTGAGCGAGGCGGGCCTCGACCGCGACATCTGGCAGTGTCCCGTCGTGCTGCTCGCGGACGTGCGCTCGGTCGGTGTCCAGGGCGACGAGCGGACCTACGGCCATCCGGTGGTGTTGCGGCCGGTGTCGAGCGAGGACGCGATGACCGCGGACTGGACCCGGCTGCCCTACGACCTGCTCGCGCGGGTGGCCACCCGCATCACCAACGAGGTGCCGGCGATCAACCGGGTCACGTTGGACGTCACGAGCAAGCCACCCGGCACGATCGAGTGGGAGTGAACGGTGTCGGGCCGGTCACGGCCCGGCCGGCCCGACACCGCGTGACCTCGATCAGGGCGCGGCCGGTGCGTAGCCCCAGCGGCTCCGGGCCAGTGCGTCCCACAGCCCGCCGTCACCGTCGTCGGTCGGCTGCTGGTAGGAGTAGATCGTGACCCCATCGGTGAGCGCCATGGCGTCCTGAGCCTGCCGGAGCGCGGCCTCCGGGGTGTTGAGCCACCCGCCGATCCCCGGGACGATGGCCGTGTCGGTGTCCGCGGCGAGCGCCTGCTCGTAGCGCAACCACCGTTGGAAGCCGGCGGCCTGCTCTGGGACGTGCTCGCGGTAGTAGTTCATCGGCAGGATCGTGTCGATGCGCTCGTTCCGGGCCAGGGCGTCCCAGTCCTGGAGCACGTCACGGAACGAGCGGGTGCCACGGAAGCCGTCGCGGTCGGGCGTCGCCGGACCGTCGTCCCAGCTGATCGTGGCCGCCGAGAGCTCGACGTCGGGGTCCGCGGCCTGGATCGCGGCGCGTGCCCGGTCGAAGACGGCGCGGGTCTGGCTGCGGCGCCAGGACGCCCACTGGCCGTCGGTCGGATCCGGCACGTCGGTGCGGTCGCGGTACTCCTGGAAGCGCTCCAGCGACCGCTCGTGGTAGCCGTGTTCGTTCGACTCGTAGCGGACGTAGTCGAGGTGGATCCCGTCGAGGTCGTAGTCGGCCGCGAGCTCGGCCACGACCTCGGCGACGTGGTCCTGCACCTCGGGCACCCCAGGATCGAGGTAGGTCGACGGCTGGCCGTCACGCGTCTCGGTCCGCCACTCCGGCTCCGCGCCGAGTTCCTCGATCGTGTCCTCGTCCACACCCAGCTCCGCGTAGGCGGCGTGCCAGGTCGGGGCCACGGTGAACCAAGCCTCCACCTCGATGCCCGCCGCGTGCGCCCGCGGGATCAGCTCCTCGAGGATGTCCAGGCCGTCCTCGAGCCCGGGATCGAGGGTGGCGGGCAGCACGTCCGACGCGTAGTAGGCGTCGTGGCGACGCGCGACCTGCGCGTAGATGGTGTTGACCTCCGCCTCGGCGAGCTCGTCCACCACCTCGCGGATCGAGGCTTCGCTCTTGAGCGTGTCGTCGAACAGATGGATCCAGGTGCCTCGCACGCTGGACGCGTACGCGTCGTCGGGTCCCGGCCGGCTCGTCGGCAGGTCGGCCCGACCCTCGTCGACCAACCGTGACGTGCTGCGCGTGAGGAAGGCCGCCATCTGCGACCGGTCGACCGCGCGCCCGGGGTGGTAGGTGGTCGCGCTCGTCCCGGTGGTGATCCCGGCTTCCACGAGCTGGCCGACGGCGTCGCGGTGGACGTTGTCGGCGCTGACGTCCTCGAAGGGCACCTGTCCCGCGGGTAGGTCGAGCTCGTAGGCCCGCTCGAGCATCCCCGCGACGATCGTCGCCATCTGGGCGCGGGTGGTGGCACCGTCCGGTTCGAAGGTCGTGGAGCTCGTGCCGCGCACGATCCCGAGGTGGGCGACGAGGTCGATCTCGTCCGCGAAGATGCTGTCCCCGGTGTCGTCGAAGCCGGCGGAGGGCACGGCCTGCGGGGCGTCCCCCGTGCGCTCGAGCAGCCGCGCGATCATGGCGGCCATCTGACCCCGCGTCATGTGGCGGTCCCCGCCGTAGCTCGTGGCGCTGCGGCCCTCGGTGAGGTCCCACCACGCGAGGCAGTCGATGGCGGCCCGGTGGGGCGAGCGGACCGTGTCGGTGAACGGTGTGGCGGGCACGTGCTCGGACGGACAGGCGTCGCGCGGCACGGCGGCACCGGCCGG
>SKTG01000309.1 GCA_007118045.1 Nitriliruptoraceae bacterium | reverse complement strand
GAGCTCCGTCAGCTCCCTCGCCACCGAGACGGTCGAGGAGCTCGACGACGCGGCCTCGCTGGGCCTGTCGGCGTTCGGCTTGCGCAGCTCCGACGACTACGTCGCCGCGAAGTCCAGGCGGCCGCACGCCGAGGAAGCCTGGGATCGCGGTGGCGAGGACGTCCTCCCCCCGGACCCGCCGCGGGAGCTACGCGACGACATCGAGGGCCCGTCGGCCTACGACGAGCCGGGTCCGAACGGCAGCTCCTCGCCGACCAGTGCCCGGCTCACCGGCAGTGTCGCGGTCGGCGTGATCATCGTGGAGGGGCCGACCGCGGCGTTGCGGTTCAGCCAAGCCGAACGCGTCAAGGTGGTCGCCGAGGTCCAGAACGGGCTCGCGTGGCTCGGGGCCCAGAGCTCCCCACAGGGCATCACCTGGTCGTACGACGTCCGCGTGGTGACGATCACGGCCCAGCCGTCCAGCAACGACACCACGCTCGCTCAACGTGAGGCGCGCTTCCGCGATCCCGCGCTCGCCGCGATGGGGTACGGCAGCGGCCTCAACGGCGCTCGCGCCTACGTCAACGCCCTCCGGGCCGCGCGCAAGACCAACTGGGGCTACTGCGCCTTCTTCACGAAGTACCCGGTGGGGCACTTCGCATACGCGTCGTTGGGCGGCCCACGGCTCGTGATGCACTACGACAACGATGGGTGGGGCCCGGACAACATCGACCGCGTCTTCGCTCACGAGACCGGCCACATCTTCAACGCCCCAGACGAGTACGCCGCCAGTGGGTGCAACTGCGGTGGCCAGTGGGGTCACTTCAAGGTCGCGAACGGCAACTGCGATCCGTGTTCTGGGACCGCAGCCGTCGAGTGCCTCATGAAGGCGAACACCTGGGCGATGTGCTCGCACACGCCCTACCACCTCGGCTTCCCGCAGGGTGCGCGCTACACGGGCGTCTTCACGTCCGGTTCGGGAGCTCATGCGTTCTGGACGAACGCGTCCTGGCAACCGTTCGTCGCGAAGTGGCAGCAGCTCTCCGGTCAGGGCCTGCGCCTGATGGACCTCGACGTCAGCCAGGTGGGAACCCAGCTGCGCTACTCGGGAGCGTTCCGGGCCGGTAGTGGACCCTACGGGCTCTGGGCCCTCGCCGATCAGGCGAGCTTCGTGCAGCGCTGGCAGCAATGGTCGCAGCAGGGCATGCGACTGGTCGACGTCGAGGTCACCCCGGTGAGCAACCAGGTCCGGTACTCGGGCGTGTTCGCGCAGGGCGCGGGTTCGTACGGGCTCTGGCTCGATGCCACGTGGGAGAGCTTCGTGCAACGTTGGCAGCAGTGGTCACAGCAGGGCCTGCGGCTGGTCGACCTGAGCGTGCGCATGGTCGGGTCCACACCCCGCTACTCGGGCGTGTTCCGGGCCGGCAGCGGCCCGTACGGGCTGTGGGCGTTGGCGACGTGGGCGAGCTTCCGGGACCGCTGGCAACAGTGGTCACAGCAGGGGCTGCGGCTCGTCGACGTCGAGCGGACCATGGTCGGCAACCAGGCCCGCTACTCCGGGGTCTTCGTCCAGGGCACCGGCGCCTACGGCCTGTCGGCCAACAGCAGCTGGCAGGACTTCCGACGTCGCTGGGAGCAGTGGAGCGCGAACGGCCTGCGCCTGGTGGACATCGCCATGGAACCAACGGGCATCGAGCAGTTCACCTCACCCGAACTCGGCGCCGCGTCCGGCGACGGCGTGGGGCCGGAGGCAGGGCTGCTGGGTTTCGGCGGCGCTCCGATCGCGCTCGGGATGGAGGACGGCCCGACCACCGTCGGCCAGGGCGCCGAGGACCTGACTGCCCCCACCGAGGACCACGAACCGGCGATGGGCAGCAGCATGGTCGAGTTCGGCGAGACCGGCGCCCCGAGCGGGGACGGCGCGACGGCGTCGCCGCTGCCCTCCGCGGACACGGCGGTGCCGCCGTCGGACGGTGAGGGTGCGCCGACCCACACGGGTGTCGGTGGTGCCTCCTTCGACGGGACGACGACCGTCACGGCTCCTCCGCCACGGGACGCCGGCGCCGTCGGGACGGTCGGCCAGGGCGGGGCCGTGCTCGACCTCGAGCAGGAGGCGGAGGTCCCCGAGGGATCGGGCCTCGGAGGTGCGTCATCGGGTGACTGACGGAAGGAGCCGGGCGCCCGTGCCGGAGACCGTCGGGGGCGCCCGGCCGTCACGCGGGCCCGGGGGGCCGGGTCAGCAGCGAGAGCAGGTCCTCGCGCTCGAACATGTGCGCGGTGTCGAGCGCGTTCGGAACCCCGGCGGCCGGGTCGGCGCCCGCCCGCATGAGGACCTCGACGACCGCCACTTCGCCCTTGAAGACCGCGCCGGCGACCGGGGTCTGGCCGCGGTCGTTGCGACGGCCCGGGTCGGCGCCCCGTTCGACGAGGCCGCGGACCAGGGGGGCGTGACCGTGGTACGCCGCCAGCATCAGCAGCGTGTTGCCGTCCGGGTCGGTGAGCTCGACGGGGACCCCGGCGTCGACGTAGGCGACCAGCTCGGGCGAGCCGGCCCGTGCCAGGTCGAACATGCGGTGCGCGAACCCGAGGAGCTCATCGTCCTCCGAGGGTGCCCGCCGCCAGGGCGGCTGACCGCCCTCCGGGTCCGGTCCCGGATCCTGGGGTGGCAGGTGACCATCCATCCGGTTCCGTCCTGTCGGCGCGTCGACGACCCTACTGTCCACCGCTCACCTCGACGGTCGGTGGCATCATCCGGCCGAACGGGCCGCGGGTGGGTCCCTAGGGTGTCTCCACGAGCTGCCACCGGCAGCGACCGACGGAGGACGGCGACGTGACCGACGGCGAGCACCCCGAGCGCACCCCGGAGCATGGTGGGCGTCCCTCCGAGACCCCGGACGACGCCGCGCGGATCGTCGCCGGTCTCGACCTGCGGACCAAGGTGTCGCTGCTCTCCGGTGCCGACCACTGGCACCTCGAGGCGGTACCGAGCGCCGGCCTGCGCCGCGTCGCGGTCGCGGACGGCCCCCACGGGCTGCGCAGGCAACGGACCGGCTTCACCGAGCGCGGTCCGTCCGCCCCGGTACCCGCCACGTGCTTCCCACCCGCGGTCACCCTCGCCTCGAGCTGGGACACGGACCTCGCCGAGGAGGTCGGCGTCGCCCTCGGCGTCGAGGCACGGGCGCAGGAGGTCGGGGTGCTGCTCGGACCCGGCCTGAACCTCAAACGCCATCCCGCCGGCGGGCGCAACTTCGAGTACCTCAGCGAGGATCCCCTGCTGGCGGGTCGCCTGGCCGCCTCGATGGTGCGCGGCATCCAGTCCCAGGGCGTCGGGGCGTGCTGCAAGCACCTCGCCGCCAACCATCAGGAGACCTTCCGGATGGTGGTCGACACGATCGTCGACGAGCGGACCCTGCGCGAGCTCGAGCTCCGCGCGTTCGAGCTCGCGGTCCGGGAGGGGCGGCCCTGGACGATCATGACCGCCTACAACCGGTTGAACGGCACCTACTGTTCGGATCACCGGTGGCTGCTCACCGACCTCCTGCGCGACACCTGGGGCTTCGACGGCCTCGTGATGACCGACTGGGGAGGGATGGGCGACCGGGTCGCCGCGACCGAAGCCGGATGCGACCTCGAGATGCCCGGCAACGGCGGCGCGTTCGATGCGGAGGTGCTGACCGCGGTCTACGAGGGCGAGCTCCCGGAGGCAGCGGTCGACCGGTGCGCCACCCGGGTCGTGGAACTGATCGTGCGGGCGTCGGCCAACCGCGACGCGGACGTGGGCGACCACCACGAGCGCCATCACGCCCTGGCCAGGCGAGCGGCCGCGGCGGGCACGGTGCTCCTGACCAACGACGGGACGCTCCCGCTGGCCACCGATCAGCACATCGCGCTGCTCGGCGCCTTCGCGTCGACGCCGAGGTACCAGGGGGCCGGTAGCTCGCAGGTGGCTCCCACACGTCTGGACGACACGCTGACGGCCCTGCGTGCCCGGCTGACGGGCGAGGTGGGCGTGACCTACGCCCCCGCCTACGACCCGGGGACGGGTGCGACCACCGAGGCCCTGCTGTCCGAGGCCGTCGACGCGGCGCGGGGCGCGGACCTCGCCGTGATCGTGGTCGGGCTGCCCGGCGCCTACGAGTCGGAGGGCTTCGACCGCGAGCACCTGCGACTGCCACCGGGCCATGAGCGCCTCGTGGAGGCGGTGCTCGACGCCGGGGTGCCCATGGTCGTCGTGCTGCAGAACGGGGCGCCGGTGGAGCTGCCGTGGGCGGATCGGCCGGCGGCCATCGTGGAGAGCTATCTCGGCGGCCAGGCCGGCGGGGCGGCGCTGGTCGACGTCCTCGTCGGTGACGTGGAGCCGGGCGGTCGCCTCGCGGAGAGCTTCCCCGTCGCGATGACCGACCTCGCCGCCGACGCGAACTTCCCGGGTCACCCCAAACAGGTGGAGCACCGCGAGGGTCCGCTGATCGGCTACCGGTTCCACGACACCGCGGGCGTCCCGGCGCGCTTCCCGTTCGGGCACGGCCTGAGCTACACCAGCTTCGAGTACGGCGAACCCGAGGTCGCCGGCGAGGTGTCCGACGACGGCGGCAGCCTCGAGGTGCGCGTGCCGGTGACCAACACCGGCGACCGCGCCGGCTCCGAGGTGGTGCAGCTCTACGTCCGTGACGTGGAGACGTCGGTGTACCGCCCGGACAAGGAGCTACGGGCCTTCTCGAAGGTGCACCTCGAGCCCGGGGCCACCGAGCAGGTCACGCTGCACCTCGACCGGCGAGCCTTCGCGGTGTACGACGTGCCGAGCCGTGACTGGATCGTCGAGGCCGGCACCTTCGAGCTGCTGCTCGGCGCATCGTCGACCGACCTGCGCGCGAGCACACAGGTGGAGGTCGCCTCCGCCCGGACCCCCACCCCCGTCCCGGCACCGGCGAGCCACCTGGCCGACGACGACGAGTTCGCCGCCTGGCTGGGTCGCGACGTCCCGACGCCCCGTCCCGTGCGACCGTTCGACCGCAGCTCACCGCTGACCGACCTGGAGGCGACGCCGATGGGTCGTCGCGTGGGCCAGGTGATCCAGGCCGCCGCACGACGACAGGTGGACCGCACCACCCCCGGGGAGGACGAGGCGACCCGTCGCATGTTCGACGCGGTGATCGCACAGGCGCCGCTCCGCCACCTCGCGATCTCGGGCGGCGGGAAGCCACCCCTCGTGGTGCTGGACCGCATGATCGACGTGCTCAACGGCAGGCCACAGGCGGCCCTCACGGAGCTGCTGCGGCGCTGGCGCGACTGAGCGACGGCAGCCCCGTAGGGCTGCCGGTCTCGGAAGAAGGACTGGCCACGGACGCTCGAGTCCTCCCGCTCCGAGCTCGCCGCTCGGAGCTGCCCACGAGGCTCCTCTAGGCTCGCGCGGAGGATCCGGGTCGACAGGAGGCACGACGTGACCGATCAGCCCTCGACGGTGTTCGTGACGGGCGCCAGCGCCGGCTTCGGCGAGGCGACGGCACGCCGCTTCGTCGCGGCCGGCCACCGGGTGGTCGCCACGGCACGGCGGCGCGAACGGCTCGACCGCCTGGCCGAGGAGCTCGGCGACCAGCTGTTGCCGGTCGAACTGGACGTGCGCGACCGTGATGCGGTCGAGCGCGTCGTGGCCGGGCTCCCGGAGGGCTTCGAACGCATCGACGTGCTCGTCAACAACGCCGGGCTCGCCCTCGGCCTGTCGCCTGCGCAGGAGGCCGATCTCGACGACTGGGAGCAGATGCTCGACACCAACTGCAAGGGGCTGGTGGCCTGCACGCGGGCCGTGCTCCCCGCCATGGTCGAGCGAGGCCGTGGCCACGTCGTCAACCTCGGCTCCATCGCCGGCACCTACCCCTACCCGGGCGGCAACGTCTACGGCGGCACGAAGGCCTTCGTCCACCAGTTCAGCCTCAACCTGCGGGCCGACCTCCACGGCACGGGGGTACGGGTCACCTGCATCGAGCCCGGGATGGCCGACACCGAGTTCTCGCTCGTGAGGTTCGAGGGCGATCACGACAAGGCCGAGCGGGTCTACGCCGACATGCAACCCCTGACCGGCGACGACATCGCCGAGTCCATCCACTGGGTCGTCTCGCAACCCGACCACGTGAACGTGAACACGCTCGAGCTGATGCCGACCGCGCAGGCCTTCGGCGCTTTCCGGGTCGCCCGCGAGCGCGACTGACCGGCCGCGGGCTCCGGAGGGGGCCGGCCCGTCCAGGACCGGCCCTGGTGCCCGCCCGGTGTCAGTACACCGGGATCGAGTCGTCCACCTGCTTGGCGTAGAGGTTGATGCCGCCCCGCATCGAGCGGGCCTTGAACCCCGCCCCGCGCAGCAGCTCGGTCGACTCCAGCGAACGCTGACCCGACTTGCAGTGCACCACGTAGTCCTTGGTCGGGTCGAGGTCCTGGAGCTTGCCGGCCAGCGTGTCCTTGGGGATCAGCGTCGCGCCGGGGATGCGGTTGATCTCCCACTCGTGGGGCTCGCGCACATCCAGCAGTTCGACGTCCGGCTTGTCGGCGATGTCGACGTACTCGGTGGGCAGGATCTCGAGGTCGGCCTGGCCGTCGAACTCCTCCTCACGGT
>SKTG01000479.1 GCA_007118045.1 Nitriliruptoraceae bacterium | reverse complement strand
GACGAGCGCTGACCGGCTCGCGCGATACAGGGTCCTCTCCACGGTGGTGGGTGTCCCGGTCGCGGATGCTTGGTGAGGACACGTACGGCCTCGATGCTCGAGGTGCGAACCCATCCGAGTGACCGAGGCCGTACGCGTGTCCCAACTCACCCCTGTTCAGGTGTGGTGGAGCGAGCTGCTGCTCGCCCTACCCGAGTTCGACCTGACCGACGTCCACATCGACGGGCACGACGAGCTCGTCGCTGAGGTCGAGCTGCCCCGCGGGCTGCAGCCGTGCACCCGCTGCGGCCTGCTGGAACGCCACCTGGTGCACGACCGCCGGCGGCACACTTCGCCATCTGCCGGTCGCTTCACGTGCCACCCGGGTGCGCTGGCGCAAGCGGCTGCTGGCCCCTGTGTCGAGGGCTGCGCCACCTTCACCGAGCACACCCCGTCGATCGCACCTGGCGCGGTCTGGTCGCGCGCGGCGACGCGGGCGGCGGTGGCGATGGCGCAGGCCAACGTGCCGGTCGACAGATCCGCAAGCGCTTCGGGGCCGGGTGGAACACGGTCATGCGGCGCGGTGCTCGCGGCGGCCGAGCTGGTCGCGGCGGTGCGCCCCACCAGGGTCGGGATCGATGAGACGGTGATGACCACCGGCCGGTTGACGACCCGGCGTCGGCAGTTCCTCACCGCGCTGGTTCTAAGGACCTACTCCACTGGGATGCGTGCCCGCCTGCACTTCGCCATCGCCACCTCCATCTCCTCCTCATCGACGAGGCGCTGAGCGTCGGCGACGCCGTGTTCAAGCGCCGAAGCCACGAACGCAACGAGGAGATGCGGGAGAACGCCGGCACGGTGATGATCGTGAGTCACAGCTTGAAGAGCATCGAACGCACGTGTAACCGGGTTGTTTGGTTCGAAATAGGCGGGTTGTCCAGGACGGACCAACAGAAGCCGTCCTTGAGGCCTATCGCACAAGCAACGACGACGAGGACTAACTCAGCCGGGGTGGGGTGATCGGCTGGGTCGAACCGCGGGGATGTTCGCCTAGCGCAATGTGCCCGGCGGCCCATCGAACGGTCGGGGTCCCGAAGATGTCTCGCTGACCGTGGGTCCAGGTTCCCCGCAGCCCGTCGGAAGCGGCGCTGGGTAAGGTGGGCAATCAGCAACAAGTGGCCCGGGCAGGACGGGGCGCACACCGAAGGGTATTCCCGTGTCGATTCGAGGCCGTCGCCTGAAGAAGCGCGCACGACGTAGCGAGCTGAACGAGGACTGGTCAGAGGCGGCCAAGCAGTACCGGGGCGCACTCACCGCCGACCCCGGGGATGCGACGAGCTGGTACCGGCTCGGGAGAGTCCTCGCCAAGCAGAAGGCTTGGGCAAGCTCCGCGTTCGCGCTGCAATCGGCGATCGCCCTCCGGGGAGGCTCCGCCAGTTCGTACTTCCACCTGGGCTGGTCCCTTCAGCGAGCAGGCGCCGTCGAGGAAGCCAGGCGCGCCTACCAAAAGTCGGAGTCTCAGCATTCCATCCGTCCTACCGTCAAGGGTGAACCTGGACGGCTACTGAGCTATCAGGAGCGGCTAGACCTGGCTGTGATGCCCAAGGCTTCGTACGCCTACGTGCTGTTCAGGGGTGCAAGCCTCGCCAAGCGGCTGGGCATCCCTCGGATCACTGCCGTGGAGTTGGGTGTGGCCGGCGGCAACGGTCTGCTAGCCATGGAGCGGCATGCCGCAACCACGGAGAAGATGACGGGTATCGGCATCGACGTCTTCGGCTTCGATACCGGGAAGGGCCTGGTTGCCCCGAAGGACGCACGCGACCTTCCGTATCGTTTCGCGGAGGGAACGTTCGCCATGGATGTCGAGGCCCTCACGTCCCGGCTGAAGCGGGCAGAACTGGTACTCGGCGATGCGGTCGAGACCTTCCGCGAGTTCATGACCACCGATCCGGCACCGCTGGGGGCGGTGTCCTTCGACATGGACCTCTATGCCCCTACCCAGGGTGTCCTACAGTCGATGAATGACCACGCTGACGAAGCGCGCTTCCTGCCGCGCGTTCCCGTGTACTTCGACGATGTGGTCGGCAACCGCGAGCAGGACTACAACGTCTACACCGGGGAACTCTTAGCGATCGAAGAGTTCAACCAGGAGAATCCCAACACCAAACTGGTGGAGGACCGCCACTTCAAGACCCTGCCACTCAACTTCGACTGGCATCACAGCACCTACACGATGCACCGCTTCGGTCATCCTCAGTACGACACCTACATCCGCAAAGCCCGACCGGACTCATTGGCATTGAGATGACGCCGGACAGGACGCCTCAGAGATCCGGCACCAGCAGGTCGGGCAGGGCGGTTTCGATCCGGGCGAGGTCTTCGGTTCGTACATGATCCTTGTGGATGCCAACGTTCTGCGAGGAGACCTCCGGGCGGAAGTGCTCGCCCTGCAGTCTCGCATGGGGAACCATCAGACCCAGCTGAGTCGCCAGCGCGTTCCTGTTCTCCGCGTCGCGCACGAAGTCCTCGAACTGGACCCGGTGCACCCGGAGATCCTTCTGGAGCTGGGTCGCCTTCTCGAACGACGCGGTCAGGCGCCGGCAGCTATCTACGAACTGCTCGGTGGTCGGTGCCTTGCGGGTGCTTCGTTGTTCGACCCTCATCGACACGAACTGGTCGCGGGGATCACGGAAGACCGCCACGACCTGGGTCGGGGGCAGCAGCCGGACCAGGTCGAGAGCATCGGGGCGAAGCGGGTTGTCGAGGAGCGTGAACCGTTGCGCACCACCCAGCCGCAGCAGGCTCGCGAGGAAGGCCCGCAGCAGAGTGGTGAGTGCGTCATGCTCTCGGACGTCGTCGGGGTGCAGAGCATCTACGCGGTCGAGGAGGCGATGACACTCCTCAACGAGCCGGATAACGTCCTCATGCCGGCCCGCGAGACGGGGGTAGATGCCCTTCTTCTTGATCTGGGCGAACCCATTGACAGCCACTTCGGCCAATCCCAGCCCTAGAACGCTGGTGAGTAGGAAATCGGCCATCGCTACGGGCCAACGGTCCCCGTTCGCGGCGTCAACGACCGTCTGAGCCGCGACGTTGCCGAACTTCTGTCGGAACCACGGTAGTTCGGGAGGCGGGAACGGCTCACTCACCTCCGGCAGGTCGCGAAGGAACGCCGTGACCGCACCGGATCCGGACCATCCAAACCCGGTGACCGTTACCACCTCGAGCGGCACACCTTCCTCGATCTGGGAGAGCGCATCAGCGATCGGCTGGGGAACAGAGCTATCGCGCGACGTGGAAGGGCCGTCGTTGCGCAGGCGTTTGAGACGCGCGATCAGGTCGACGAGAGCTGGCTGGTGCTCGCTGGGCACCTCCTGCATCTCGAGTGACCGGCGTATCGCGTGTTCCGAACTGGGTCCCAGATCCTTGAAGTGTTCATCGAGGAGCCGGTCCGCTTCGAGCGACCTAGTGAGGCGCTCGAGCTCGAGCTGCTCATCCCGTAGCTTCTTCCCGCGTACGTCGTCCGGCAGCTGGCGCAGAGCTTCGGTAGCGCCGACCACATCCCCTGCCTTCCGGCGGGCTCTGATCAGCCCTAGGACATCGTGCCGGTCCGACTCCGGGAAACAAGCATGTAATCGCTCCCATCGGCGGACTGCCTCTGGCCAGTCCGAGAGCCGATCGGCCACCCGGGCGTGGAGAGCAAACGCATCGTCGGAGGCGAACCGACCCGAGGTCAGCTCGGTGAGGGCAACATCCAGGCGCAGTAACGTCGCCCGCCGCTCGAACTTCCCATCCTCCCGTGGGACCGGAGCCGTGACGAGCTGCTTCGTCTCCTCGAGCAGGCGCCGGGCGTCGTCCGGAACGCCAGGCACCAATGCACGCCGGTACGTTTCGCCGGCTCTTGCTGGCTGCCCCACTCGTTCGGCGAGGTAGCCCAACTCAAAGAGCCAGGCCGGGCGGACGTCCGAGCGCGTCGCAGCCTGATACGCCTGGAGCGCCTGCCCGTGCCTGCCGGCCCGCTCGAGCACGCGGGCACGTAGGTGGTGTGCCACCGGTATCAGCGACACCATCACGGCCTTCGCCGCGCTCGGCGGCGAGCGGCCCTCGACGATCTCGCGACCCGGGCCGACGAGAAGCCAACGGCGCGCCCGACGTACGGGGCGGCTGACCTTGATGGCGGCATCCACCACCGGGTGGTACCGGACCCGCTCGTAGCGGGCCTGCTGCCTTCGAGCCTCCTTCCGTGCCGCGTCACGCTGCTCCTGCATCCGTTTGCGCAGCGCGTACTGCTCATGCGCGACACGACCCAGATCCTCGAGGGCCCCCAGACGGTGCCCCCGTTCGAACGCGATCTCGGCATCCGGGTCATCGAGAGCGCTACGCAGGACCCAGATGATGCCGTCGTCCTCGAGCCCCATCAGCCGGGCTAACTCGGAGCCCACGAGCCGTTCGGCGTGGAACCGCACGCCCCGCAGTCCTGCGCGGGTCAGTCGCTCCTCCAGGTCAGTCCCATACCACCGCACGTGGTCAGACTGTCCGAACCGCTCGATGCGCTCCGCCTCGGGAGCGTCCGGATCCTCGTCGGTCAGTCGGTCGTCGCGTATCGGCACCTGGACCAGTGCCAGACCCCCAGGTCTCAGGACCCGAGCCAGTTCTCGCATAGCAGCTTCGTCGTCCGGGACGTGCTCGAGGACGTGAGAACAGACGATCAGGTCGAAGCTTCCCTCCGCGAAGGGCAGGGCGGTCATGGATGCTTGGACATCGATCTCGCGGCCATCGGCAGCCGGATCTAGATCGAGGCGTACATACAGGGCCGGCCCGATCTTGCGGACGCGATCCGTGACATAGCGACTGGTAGCGATGTCGAGCACCCGACCATGCTCCTGGATCAGGGGCGCCAATCCATCGAGCACCAGTGCCAGCAAGCGATGGCGTTCCAGTGCCCCACACTCAGGGCAGCGCGCTCGCGAACGTCGGCGCTGAACGCCGCCAGTACGGAACCTCGGAACGAAACGGTTGCATGCCGGGCAATACCCTCCCGCACCCTCCAGCTTCGGCTTCTGGGTCGCCACCGTCACCTTCCTCATCGTCGACGTGTCGGAACCACGCACTCCTCCCCGACTTCACGATGCGTGCGGATCCGAACGCGATCCGGACCCAAGTCATGGAGCTGCTCCATCTCATCCGCCTGGAGGAGGTAGCGCTCGCCGCGCTGGAGACCGACATCGAGCTGGAAGCCCTGATCCGCGGTGAGCCACCCCGGACCATAGATCTGGCCTAGGACCGATTCGGCGTTCCCCGGAACCCGCACTCGGCTTCCCCCGGCACAGCGGACATGCGAGGTCAGGCTGCACGGATCAGCGTAACGATGCGGTCCCACTGGTGTGGGGAGCTATAGTCCAGCGCCGAATGCCGCCGGGTACGGTCGTACCAGAGGATGTAGTTCGCGATCTCGACTCGTGCTTCGTGGCGGGTCGTGCACGCGCCGAGCGGGTGGACGAGACCGACCTTGAACCCGGCGAACCACGCCTCCGGGGGGGGGGGGACGTTGTCCCAGCACACCCCGACACCTCCCATCGACGGGTTCGCGCCGGCGTGCTCGAGTGCATCGAGCCACTCGCGTGAGGCGCTTGGCTTCAGATGCAAGTCCCCACGACACCCTCGGGTCCGGGTCAGGTTCGAGCTTCGGAAGCATCGATACCGAGCAAGAGCGCCGCATACCTGCTGTGGCAGACGTGACCGTGTCCACTCGGGTCCGGCATCGACGTGGCGGCGGTCCCGTGGGGTCCGTGGCCGCGTGACGCCGGGGGACTGCCGCCAGGCAGGGGGCCCTCATGGTGGATGTGCAGTCTGAGTTGTGGTTTCGCCCAGTTCGCGTGCGAGCAGTCGCATCGCCAGGGTGCCGAGCAGGGGACCTGGCACGAGCACCAGAAACGCCCAACGCCAGCCGATCGCGTCGACCAGCAGTGGGATCAGCCAGATGGTCACGATCGTGAAGGTGAACCCCAGGGCGAGCTGCAGGGTCAGGGCGGTTCCGACGTAGCGCTGGTCGGCAACCTCGGTCACCAGCGTGGAGAACTGAGCAGAATCAGCGATCACCCAGAAGCCCCAGAACAGCATCACGGCCATCACGATCCCTGGATGCAACCCCCAGACGAGCCCGGCGAGCGCCGCGGAGGCCCCGGATAGGCACATGGCCAGCGACGTCAGCCATGTGCGGCTGCGACGGTCCGCGAGGGCCCCGCCGGCGACGCAGCCCAGGACGCCGATGCCAACCACGGCGAAGGCGCCGAAGGCGGCCGCTACGTCCGGGTCTCGCATGCCGACGTACTGGAACGAGGCGGTTAGGTAGGCAACCGCCCATGCCCACAGGGCGTAGAGCTCCCACATGTGCCCGAAGTAGCCGTAGGAGGCCAGCTGCACCCGACGGTCCCGTGCCACACGCAGCGCGTCGCCGAACCGGAAGGTGGCACGTGGAAACGGATACGGACCGTCGCGGCCGAGCAGGGCGATCACCCCGCCGGCGACCGTCGCCACCGAGGTCGCGATCACCACCAGCTGCCAGTCGAGGCCGCCCAGCCCTCGAACCAGATGCGGTAGCGCAGAGCCCAGGGTCAGCGCCCCGACCATGACGCCCAGGGCCAGGCCTCGGCCGCGACGGAACCAGGTCGCCATCACCTTCAACGCCGGCGGGTATACGGCAGCGAGGCAGGCGCCGGTTGCAAACCGCAGCGCAATGGCCGGGCCCGCGGCGCCGACCAGCAGCAGGCCAGCGTTGGCGGCGGCCGCCCCCAGCGCACCGACCGCCATGACCCGCCTCGGAGGGAACCGATCAGCCAGCGACAACGCCGCGCTGAACAGCGCCCCGGCGACGAAACCGAGCTGCACGGCGATCGTGAGCATCGACGCCGTCGCGGTCGTCAGGCTCCAGACCTGTTCGAGCTCGAGCACGACGGCCGACGCGGAGAACCACGTGCTCAACGCGAGGAACTTCGCGATCGCCAAGCCGGCGAGCGCGTGCCAGCGACCGGCAGGCTCCACCTCGCCAACGGCGCTCCCGGCGCTCACGGCAACGGGATGGTGTAGCAGACCGCATACCCCTCGACTACCACCGTGCCGTCGTCTCGTTCCACCCGAACGTCCAACTCGGTGATGGGCTTGTCCTCGCGCACGGAAGTGACCTCGACCGTGCCCGTGATCGTGTCACCGGGATGGACCGCAGCCAGGAAACGCAGATCGAGCTGCAAGAACACGCTGCCGGGCCCCGGAAGGTCCTCGGCCACGACCGCATTGAGGATCGCGGTCGTCACCCCACCCTGGACCACGATGCCACCGAAGCGGGTTTGGGCCGCAAGCGGCTCGTCATAGTGGATCGGGTTGCGATCCCCCGACAGCTCGGTGAACCGCTCGATATCCCGCTTGGTCACCGTGCGCGAGCGCGACGCCGTATCCCCCAGTTGCGCCTTCGGCTTCACGGACCCACGGCTCGCCCCTCGGCATCGCAATCAGCCTACGCGCCGTGGATACTGCGTGGGCGGCCATTTTCAACGTGCGTTCGACCGCCCCGCACTGTCCGGCGGAACTGCTCTCAGAAGTGCCCTCGAGCAGTTCTGTCGCGAGCCGGACACGCAGAATCTCGTTGCCGAGGTGGGGGCGCCGGTGTACACGGTCTCGTTCATGCCAGACCCCGCGGCCACTTCACTGTCACACCCACTGGTCGGATCGTGCGTCGGCTGGCGCGGCGCGCCGGGATCGACAAGCAGATCGCGCCACACTCGCTCCGACACGCCGCGATCACCGCCGCCCTGGACGCCGGCTGCAGCCTTCGCGATGTCCAGGACTTCGCCGCCATCCGACCCTCCACAGACCCGCCGATACGACCGCGCCCGCGGCGCTCTCGACCGCAACCCCACCTACCTCGTCGCCACCTACCTCGCCGGCGCCACCGGCGCCCGCTGACCTCCACCCTCAGCCCACGGCTGCCGAGACAATCGCTCGGCAGCGGTGACGCTGTGCGCCCGGCCGCCGTGTCGATATCGCCCATACCGCCCACAACTGCGGCGGTGACGGTGGAACGGGTGTGGGACCGTTCGTGCCGGCGTCTCGGCGGAAGCGCCGTCCTGCTGCCGCGATGGGCCGGTCAGGGTCAATGCAGAGCGAGCACGTGCCGGAGCGCGATGTCGATCGCGTCCATCGTGCTCGGGCTCAGCATGCTGCGGCGATCTTCGAGGTCGTGCTTGTGCACCAGCTCGAGTTCATCGGCCATCGCTCGTCCAGTGACCGGAGCGTCACGGTCGCTCAGTTCCACCACGGTCGGTAGAGCCCGCTTCGGTCGGGTCGTGATCCGCACCACGTGGACCCACTCGAACCGTGACCGGTTGCGTCCATCGTTGGACACGATGACGGCCGGCTTCGGTTCGTCGTCGCCGAGGTAGCGGAACGACCACACACTCCCGCGCAGCAGTGAGTTGGATCTGCTCACGTGGAGGCGCGCCGACGTTGCCGGGCACCGGTGGTTTGCTCGACCCACGTGCGGGTCTCGTCGAAGTCTCCGGCGTCCATGGCTTCGTTGTAGGCGTCCTCGAGCAGTGCCTCACGGACGCGGCCCACCCCGAGCAGCACGAGCGCGCGCAGTTCGGCCGAGTCGGAAGCGAGCCGGTCACCGACGATCCGCTCCAGCGCAGCATGCTCCGCGGAGTTCTCATCCAGGAACGGCCCGACGACCGGCGTGTCAGCGTGGTCGAAGTTGATGGTCTTGCGGTTCAGCGTGCTCATGCTACACAGTCTGCAGCATGATCTGCAGCATCGCAACCGATCGGTCGAGCGGGCGGTCGGCGTACCTCGTGGCTACCCGCTCGAGACCGTGGCGATGGGCGATCGCGCCAGGGGAAGCCCGGGACGCCGCCCCGGCCAGCACGACCCCTCGTCGGGCCGTCCCTGCGCGATGGCGACCCGCCCGAGCCACGCCAGGTCGATGGCGACGCCGGTCTGGTGGCCGAGCTGGTGGGCGATGCGGATCCGACGCCTGCAGGTGTTCGGTCGACTCGTTAAGACGTCCCTGTTGGAGGAGATCTCGCCGAGGGCTCGCAGCACCTCGCCACGTAACGACGGGTCGTCGCTGTCGGCCCACACGTCGAGCGCTGCCCGGGTACTGCTCCTCGGCGGCGTCGGGATGGGCCAGCCAGTAGCACACCCAGGCGCGGCCCAGGGATCCGGTTCTCCTTGTCCAGCCGCAACGCCTTGCGCTCGGCCTCGACCAGCCGGTCCCGCTCATCACTGGTCAGCTGACCATCCTCAAGCAGGCCCTCGTCACGATCCGCCCGGCGAACCCATTACGAATCGTCTCCGCCGGGATCCCAAGATCCCGACCCACCTCGGCGTCGGTGGTCTTGTCATCCAGCCGGTACAGCTCAACGGCCTATTCCAAACTTCCTCGGGGTAGACCTTCCCCATCTTGCCCTCCGTTCGATCGAGACCAGTGTCCCAACCTCACGGCTGTCCGTCACGGCGGGGGAGCCTCCCGCATCTTGCAGTACTTGTCGTACTGTCCCTGGTATCCGCGCCAGCGGCCGATGGGGCTAAGAAGGCCGAACAGCGGCCTCTGGATGGCCAGCGGGGGCCGGGCAAGATAGGCGTCACTGAGGAACTCGTCAGCAAGAACCACGAGTTGGAGGAAGGGAGCGGGCAGCCCCTTGCGGTCCACTTTCCCGTCAGCCGCGAGCCCGAACAGGTTCTCGAACATCGCATCGATCCGCCCTGCAGGCCGAAACTCGACACGCATGTGAAGCTCATCGTCGCCGGCGTTGTGCCAGGTGTGGGCGACTCCTTGGGGAACGGAGAAGCGCTCGCCCGGACCAGCTTCCAAAGTTGCGGGGCCCTTGCGATACCGGACCTTGCCGGAGAGCACTTCAAAGGCTTCCTGCGAACGAGGATGGACGTGTGCGGCCGAGATGCCGCCGGTGGTGGGCCTGGACCACACCTCCAGAAGCAAATGGTGCCCGCCCGTGTCACGCGCGGTCTGCAGGAACCTGACGCGTTCGCCCGTAACCGGGTGTTCGAGAACCTCGCCCGCGTACGCCACGGGTGCACGCTCCTGGACAACGAAACTGTCCCCCAGCGAGATAGTGCGCCTGGCTCGCACGACAGTCAAGGCCACGGTCTGGCTCCACGCCCTTCGCCACGCCAGACGTGCACCGTGCTTCCACACGCACGGCCACAAGACCGGCGCGTTCTGGCCACACAGCGAGGCGAACCGTCCGTCTCCGGCGTTGGCGAGCATGACGAGGCCGCGTTGAGCATGACGAGGCCGCATCGAGTGCGAATCACCAGTAGGTGCTTCCGCAGACCCGGAGGTGCTCGAGTGGCTCGAGAATGGTAGGGCGCCACTCGACGTCGGCGCGGGCGCCGGCAAGCACGCCATCGACCCCGCGGCCGCGGCGCACTGAACCGCAACCCCATCAGGCGTCGCCACCTACCTCGACCGGCACCACCGGCGCTCGCCGAGGCGAGCCGCTTACGCTGCCACGACAGGCACGCGGCAGCCGTGACGATGTGCGGGCAGATTCCGGCGACGCTCAGCACATAGTCGATCGGCGGTGCGCACCTGGTTCGCCCACGCCCCACCGGTGGGATCATGCGAGCTGAGGGGCGAGGCGAGACGCGGCGATCGAGAGGGCCGCCTCGAGCAGCCAGACATCTGCGTACACAGTTAGGTACACTCCGGGCATGTCGAAGACCGTGCCCGTCCGAGAGTTCCGCACCCACCTCGCCGACCTGCTCGACGAGGTCGCCGACCGTCGCGAACACGTGACGGTCACCCGTCGTGGCCGCCCCGCAGCCGTACTCGTACCGGTCGATGAGTACGAAGCCCTGGAGGAGACCGCAGAGATCCTCTCCGACCAAGATGCGCTCGAGGCGGTTCGGCGTGGCCTCGACGACCTCGAGGCTGATGACGTCTTCGGCCTCGATGAGGTCCGTGCTGAGCACGCCGCCCGTGCCCGTTCGTAGTGGCTCGCGTCTTCCTCACCCGCACTGCGCGTGATGCGCTTTTGGCGGCGATGGACTTCCTGCTCGCGGACGCGGTGCTCGATGCGCTCGGCGAGCTCGAGCACGTCCCGGATATCGGCCACCGGCTGCGTGGGCGGCTCAGCGGGCTGCGGTCCTACCGGGTCGGGGTCTACCGCATCATCTACGAACTCCGCGACGAGAAGACCGTTCGTGTCGTCGCCATCAGGCACCGTGGCGACGCCTACGGCAGCGACCCGCGCTGAGCCGGGCGTCGTGCACGACGCCCGGCTCCCGCTATCCGCCCGAGACCGTGATTGCGCGCGGTCGGCCCTCTGGTCGAGGTCGCGCATAACGACACTCGGCCGTCACCCGATCTCGCTTCGGTCCTTCGGGTGTGTTCTCAAGGGCCGCACTCGTGGAGGAGCTGTGGTTCTCGCCTCGCACGCCACCGCTGGGCTGTAGGCTCAGGCAATCCAAAGAGCCTGGATGAGCGACATCGACCGAGCCGGTTCACAAGCAGACATCCGCGGCCTAGAGTCGGCATTGGCGGCATGGAAAGAAGTTCTCCCAGGTTCGACCCGATCACCTACGTCGATCGCGGAGATGGTCCAGCCAGACCTACCGGAGGTCCGGCACCTGTAGGCCGCAGGCAACGCGTGGACGCACACGGACGCAGTGGCCCATCCCTCTACGGCCGCGAGGTGGAGCTCGCGACGGTCGGTGACTTCCTCTCCGGGTGTGCTCGAGAAGCTCGGGCTCTCGTACTGCAAGGGGCTCCAGGGATCGGGAAGAGCGCCTTATGGCATCAAGTCGTCGAACGAGCTGACGAGCGCGGCTCATGCTGCCTGTCGTTCCGCGCGGTCGAGGCCGAAGCGACGATGGCTTTCGTTTGCCTGGCTGATCTCTTCGACCCGGTAGCCGATGAGCTGCTTCCGCTCCTTCCCGGGCCACAGCGGCGGGCGCTTGAGGTCGTGTTGTTACGAGCCGACGCCGTAGCCGAGGTGGATTTCAGAGCAGTCGGCAGCGGTGTTTGTTCGTTATTGGTGCATCTCAGCGTTCGCTCGCCCATCCTCATAGCGATCGACGACGTTCAGTGGGTGGACCGGGCTTCGGCGGCAGCGCTGGCCTTCGCCTTGCGACGTCTACGGGACCAGCCGACCGGCGTCGCCGTCACCCTCCGCGATCCTGGCAAGGCTCCCGACCCGCTCGGCCTGGCGCCGGCGTTCGCTCACCGCCTGATTCGGTTGAGGTTGGGCCCTCTGGACTCCGGAGCTATGGCGCGGGTGGTCGCGCAACAGCTGCAGCCGTTGTCCCCCTCCGTCCTGCAACACGTCCATCAGACCGCTGGGGGCAACCCACTGCTAGCCCTCGAGGTTGCCCGAGCGCTGATCGAGGCCGGTGTTCGGCCAGCCCCCGCCGATCCCCTGCCGGTCCCGCCAACGATCACCGCGCTGGTGGCGAGACGAGTTACGAGCTTGCCATCGTCGACCCGCGAGGCGCTGCTGGTGGCGGCTTGCCTGTCGACTCCAACGCTCGCCCTGACGCAGCACGTCGTGGGGCCACAGGCGATGGCCGCGTTCGAACGCGCCGCAGCCGCCGGACTCATCGAGCTCCATGGGCAACGGTTGGTTTTCCTTCACCCGCTGTTCGCCTCGGCGATCATGGAGATGGCAAGTCCAGCGGAGCGCCGCAGCTTGCACCGACGGCTCGGTGACCTCGTGAGCGATGTGGATGAGCGGGCTCGCCACCTTGCCCTGGCTGCGAACGGTCCCGATGCGCCGGCGGCAGCGCTGCTCGACGCCGCGGCCGATCGGGCGCGGTCGCGGGGTGCGCCCGGGGTGGCCGGGGAGCTGCTGAAATGGGCTGCCGGGCTGACCCCGCCGACGGATCGGGAAGTACAGCAAAGCCGGATCATCGCAGCCGCCGAGCACTTCTTTCGAGCGGGGGATCTCGCCTACGCCCGTAGCCTTCTGGAAGAGATCACCGACCGGGTCCGGCAAACCGAGCAGCACGGCGCGGTCCTGCGTCTCCTCGGACAGATCCGCTACAACGACGACAGCTTCGAGGCCGCGGTACCCCTGCTTACCCGCGCGCTGGCCTCCACGCACCATGCACCCGCAGCGGTCGAGATCCTTCTTGAGCTCACCTTCGCCCACTTCAGTATCGGTGACCTTCCTCGGGCGCTCGACGCCGCGCGTGAGGCCGTCGAGCGGGCCGTGCAGGCGCGGTTGCGGCCAGTCATCGCCGAGGCGTTGGCGGTCGAGGCGAACGTGCGCTTCTTCGCCGGCCTCGGCGCTGACACGCAGCAGTTGGCCCGGGCTGTGGCGGATGAGGACCCCGCTCGCAACGTGCCGATCATCGTCCTTCCCAGCACCATCTCCGCGCTCTTCTGCGTCTACCTCGGTCAGTTGTCCGACGGAGCCGACGCACTGCGCGCGCTGAGGAGGCGTGCTCTGAACCGCGGTGAGGAAGCCGATTGCATGATGCTGCTGCTTTGGCTTGGGCGCACCGAGACCTGGCGAGGTGCGCTAGACCAGGCCGAGCAGATCGCGAACGAGGCGATGGGCATGGCAGAGCAGGCCGGCAGCGACACCTACCGCGCGGCGGCCTTGCTGTTGCATGGCCACTTGCAGGCCGTCCGCGGGGAGACCGAAACCGCACGCCACGGACTCGAGGCGAGCCGGTCCCTTCTCGACGACGCAGGCTGGAGCCAGGTCGTGGTGTGGAACCGGGCGGCGCTCGGATTCCTCGAGGTATCGGTCGGAGCTCACGCCGCTGCCGTCCACACGTTCACCCCCTACCTCGCCCCAGTCGAATTGAGCGGCGTGCCCGAGCCGTTCGGGGTGAACTTCCTGCCTGACGCGATCGAAGCCCTGATCGGCGACGACCAGGTCGAACGCGCCGAACGCGTTCTCGACGTGTTCGAGGAACGAGCACGAACGCTTGGCCGCGCTATGGCCATCATGGGAGCTGCGCGTTGCCGTGCCCTGCTCCTCGCTCGACACGGAGCCCTCAGCCAAGCGAGAGAAGCGATCGGCGAGTCGCTGCAGTGGACATCGGCAGGAGAGTTCCCACTCGAACACGGTCGAAGCCTACTCGTGCACGGACAACTGCTTCGACGATCGAGAAAGAAGCAGGCGGCGCGCGCTGTGCTTGAGCAGGCGCTTGAGGTCTTCGAGCCGCTCGGTGCCCGACTGTGGGCCGACCGTGCGCTAACCGAGCTGGACCGAGTCGGACATGGCTCATCACCTGGAGTGCTGACCCCGACCGAACAACGCGTCGCGGAGCTCGCCGCAGCAGGCAGTACGAACCGAAGGATAGCCGGCGCCCTGTTCATCAGCCCCAAGACGGTGGAAGCGAACCTGTCGCACGTGTATCGGAAGCTGGACATCAGCTCCCGCGCAGAGCTCGGGGCAGTCATGGCCAAGCGAAGCGTGGATCCTGGATGAGCGTCCTTCTATCCCTCACCTGAGCGACGATCACCCGGCTAGCGCAGCGCGCATGTCGCGCACGTACCGGGCGTCCGCGCGCGGGCAGCCGTAGGCAGCAGACAAAAGTTAGGGAAACGCCCGATTCCCCCTTGGGTACGTGCTCAGTACCGTGCTCTACGAGAGAGCCGCGATGGGAGCGCGAACGTCATCGGGCTGTGTTCATCGGGCGGACGCAGGACGGCCCTGTGGGGGCTCGGAGGAGCACACTACGACGGGAGTAATGGTTGGGGCAACGAAATGCGAGCAGACCTTCGACAACGCTCGCGACACTGCACCGCGACAGCCCTCCCTTTTGGGGTCATAGATCGACTGGTATCCACGCACAAGGGGTGGGGGAAACTGAGTTCATACGGAGGGTTGACTTATGCCTATTAGCGACACATCGGCTGACAAGTCGACGCCGGCAGTCGGCGGTGACCATACTGCGGGCGGCGTGGCTATAGCTGGAGCAAGTCCGGAAGGTCGTGGGGTAGAAGGCCGCAGCGAGAAGGGGGTCGGTGTTGTCGGGATCAGTCAGGACTATCGAGGGATAGAGGGTCGCAGTACAAACGAACACGCCATCCTCGGTAGGAGCACCAAAGGGGCTGGTGTCGCCGGAATCAGCGAGGAGAACCGAGGAGTTCACGGACGAAGCGACAAGGCTCAAGGCGTCCTGGGTCAAAGCAAGAAGGCAGCTGGCGTGGCGGGTACTAGCGAGGACGGCCCCGGCGTCGTTGGTCGCAGCACCAATGGCTCAGGGGTAATTGGGCGCAGCGAGAACGGGATGGCGGGTTCCTTTGAAGGCGATGTCTCCGTTGCCGGGGAGCTGACCATTCAAGGTGTAAACGTGTTCGCGATGGTGCGGCATATTCGGCTGCTGGAGGAACAAGTCGATCGCCTAAACGAACAACTCCTCGACCACATTCGGAACCATTCAGGCCAGGACAAGAGCACTAGAGACCCCTTCACCATCCATGTTAAGAATGCCGACGGAAAAGTCACTGTAGATGGGGATGGGTTCCGCGGGGGAGTTACCTCCTATCTGTTCGTAGCCTACCCAGATCTGTCGTACAAGAAGTTCGACCATACCCCCGACAGGGAGGGTCGTTTTGACTGGAGTATCAAGGCCTCTGAGCTCTGTATCCCGGGGTTTCCGGCACTCTCCCTACGCTTCACCGTGAACCAACCGGACGCTGGCGGCCGAGATCGAATGACCAACTCGGTCACGCAAAGCATCTCCTGCTAACGGATAGGAGTACGGCGGTGCGGAGTCGAGCTTCAGAGAAGCGTGGAGTCTTCCCTACGGTATAGGTGAGGCACCTCCCACTTTACCTGCGAGAGTCCTCGCCTGGAGAAGGGACCATGTGGCGGCTCCCAAGGCGGAACACGCGGCGAAGGACCGTGGTGCCGTATACGACCATCGACTTGGGTGTCGCCGCGCACATCGCCATGATCGTGGGCGCGACCACCTCGGCCTCCGGCAGCACATAACGATCCGCCGGCAGCGCCTGGAGCGCAGAGGAGAGCACCGGATGCCGCTCGCCGCCCCCGCGCGGTTGCGAACACGGAAACCTCGCCCGGGACCGTGGCATGATCGACGAGCGGGTCTGTGGTGTGGATAGCGTGCATGGGGACGCAGGGTGAAGCCAGACCCGTCGCCAACCGTGGGCGAGGCGTGATGAGGTCGACGGCGGGTTGTCAACCCTCGCCGGCAGGCGGATGATCGAAGCGTGACGCCGAACGGCCGTCACCGAGACGAGCACCGCACCGACGGACGTCCCGCACATCCGGCGAGCACACGGAGGCACACCGTGGCCGCGATCTCCGCCCCGTTCCCGACGCTGCCCGCGTCGGACCTCGAACGGGCCCGAGAGTTTTACGAATCCGTTCTCCACTTCCCCCTGAGCGACGACCAGCTCGAAGGTGGCTTGCTGTTCGACGTCGGCGGCGGACAGCTCTGGGTCTACCAAGCCCCCACGGCCGGCACCGCCCAGAACACCGCCGCCGCCTGGTTCGTCGACGACCTCGCACGCGAGGTCGCGGAACTCGAGCGCCAGGGTGTGAGGTTTGAGACCTTCGACGCACCAGACGCAACCTGGGATGGGGTGATCCTCGACGAGGGCGAGCTGCGGTCGGCCTGGTTCCGCGACAGCGAAAACAACATCCTTTGCATCGACGAACGCGTGACCGGCTGACACGCCTGGTCTCCCTCGCCGCTCGTCCGGCATGGCCAGCCTGGTGCTGCCCCAACCCAGCGAGTAGCGCACGCTCGTCGCCCGTTTAGGGTCGAGGCACCTGCGCCTTACATGACGACGCATCGCCGTGACTCGGGGCGGGCGCACCGCAACTGCGCTACGCGCGTAGTTGTCGCGCCAGCATGGTTCGTGTCGGCGCAGGGGCCCATCGAGTCGCGACCTGGCCGCGAGCGGCTGACATCGCCCAACCGCTACGGTGCGGCGGCCTCGGGGTTCGGTTGGGCGCATGGGTCACAAGCAACGCGTGCAAATCATCATGCACGCCATGTCGCAGGGTCGGGTCGGGCCGCTGTTTGACGCGATGGCTGACGATGTCACGTGGCGCTGGATGGGCGTCCGGCAGTGGTCCCGGACGCTCGAGGGCAAGCGCACAGTGGTCGACACGTTGTTCGGCGGAAACTCAGAGACGCTCCCCGCGACTTCCAGCGTGGACGTCCACTGGATCCACGCTGATGGCGACGTCGTCGTGGTAGAGCATTCGGGCCGCAATGAACTGCCCGATGGCCGCAGATACGACAACAACTATTGCTGGGTGTTCCGTTTCGAGGACGACCAAATCCAGGACGTCCGCGAGTACATGGACACGCAGTTGGTCACCGAGACCTTCGGACGGGACGAGAACCTGTGAAACGCTCCGCGTGCTCGAAACCCCGGTGCGAGCGGAGATCCACGTGCCAGAGAACGGCGGAGTACTCGGCGACGCAGCTCCGGAGCCTGACGAACGTATCCGTGATGATGCGCGGGTGGGTCCAGCCGGTCGTTCACGCATAACCGTTCCCAGTTGTTCAGGGTTGGGACGCCGGACGCGAAGCTCGTCGTCGCGTCGAACCGCGATGCATCCTCGGGGCTGCGGTTCTCCTGAGGTATTGACGGACGGCTGACCGAACTCGGTCGGATGGAGACGGACAAGTTCCCGTCTGAAGTAGTTGTTGTGCTCGAGACTCAAGCAGCGTCGGAAACCCCTCAGCGGGACGGTCGTGACCTTGTCAGTCTGCAGCCAACTTCCCTCTCGTTGCCCAGGCCGATCCCACCCAGACGTATCGACCTTACGCCAGTTGGTTCGGCCGGACTTGGGCTTGCTCGTGACCTTCAGCACCCTGGCGTTGGCGCCCTCGACGCGAAGCACCAGGACCGGACGTTCCTTGGCACCGTCGTCGTGCTCGAACGGAACCTGCGCGTACCAGTAGGAGAACGGCTTAGGCGTCGCTGTACGGGGACGTGTGGCCCGGGTGCCCCCGGCCGCAGTCCTTCCTATAAACAGCCTGACCAGCGCTGACGACACCACCGCCACGACGACCACCAGCAGTGCCAACAACTCAACGTTGGCCTCGGCGAAGATCGTGGCAAGCGGCGTGGACATCTTCTGCTCCGACGTTCACCATCCGGCGGGTCTTTGGGTCGATGGCATCCGGCGAACCGACGGGGCCGACCGCGTCGCGCATCACGAGCGTGAGCGCATGATGATGGCTTGGCCGACAAGCCGGACCAGCGGCGCTGCCCTCTGGTTGTCGGCACCGACGTCTACTCCCTTGACGCGTCAGCGCGCAGCCGAAGTCGGAAGTCGGAAGCTGCCGGCGGGAAGGATCGGCCACCTCCCGAGGCGCCATCGCCGTGACGATGTGTTGGTGCGGTCGGAGTCGCGTCCGCGCATAGTTGCTCCGGCTCTGACTGGCGGAGTCAGGTGTTCGGGTGGAGTGTTTCGAGGAACTTTCGGGGTGTCAGGATCTGGATCTGGGCGATGTCTCCGAGGGTGAGCAGGTCCTGGTCGCCGGTAACGATGGCGTCGGCGCGAGCCGCCAGGGCCGCTTCGATGAGCCGGTCATCGTCGGGGTCCCGACAGATCGCGACCGTCTCGGTTGGGGTGACAACGACAGCGGCCAGGGCGAGGAACCTGATGAACTCGTCCGCGTCGCCGATGACCGCCTGGAGCTTGGGGTAGCTCGACACACGACGTAGTTCGTCGAGCAGGATCGGGCTCGTGACGATCTCGAAACCGGCCGGCCAGGGCCGCGTCCAGTACGGCTCCGGGTGGGCCGCCCCACCCGACTCCCGACACGATGGTGTTGGTGTCGAGAACGGCGCGGATCACTACACCTTCCGGGCCGCCTCGATCGCTTCGTCCACGGTGGCCGGATCCAGACCAGCTTCAGCGACGCGTTCACGGACCTGGGTCAGTCGGCGGCGCAGCTCCTCGCGAGCCTCGGCACGCACGAGCTGTTGCAGCGCCTCCCACTCCTCGCGGTTGACCAGGACCGCGACCGGGCGTCCCCGCTTGGTCAACGAGACCGGCTCGGCCCCGCCGGCCACGTCATCGACCAGGCGGCCAAGCTGCCCACGGGCTTGCTCGACCCCGATGAACCGTTCCGACATGCCGACTCCGACCTTACGGTTGTCCTGAAGGTAGCACGGGCGGACGCTGAACTGACGCCATGCCGATGGCGCCATACAGGAGGTCCTCCCATGACCACATCCACCCTCACCCTGCCCACCGCGGACGAGCAGGACCTGGCCAGCTGGGCCGCGGTCGCGTTCGTCGCCAGCTACTCGTCACCAGGCACCCGACAGGCGTATGCGACCCAGCTGCGTCTGTGGTTCGCCTGGTGCACCCGCCACGAGCTCGAACCACTGGTGGACGTCCGTCGCCCACACGTGGAGCTCTACGCCCGTGATCTCGAAGCCAGAGGTCTCGCTGCAGCAACGATCGCGCAAGCTGGTCGTGCTCACCGGGTTCTAGCGCTACTGCGTCGAGGAACAGCTGCTCGAACACTCCCCGGCCGTCCACGTACGTCGACCCAAAGTCTCTCAGGAATCGACCCGGCTCGGGCTCGACCGAACCGAGCTCGGCGCGTTCCTCGTTCAGGCCGGACTGGCTGGCGGCAACGACCACGCCCTGGCCTGCCTGCTCGCCCTCAACGCCCTGCGCGTATCCGAAGCGTGCGGTGCCGATCTGCCCGACCTCGCGCTCGCCCACGGCCACCGCGTCGGACGAATCGTGGGCAAAGGCAACCAACCCGCACTGATCCCGCTCGCCCCACGTACCTCCCGAGCCATCGACGCGGCCGTGGGCGAGCGCACCGACGGGCCACTGCTCGCCCGAGCCGACGGCAGCCGCCTGGACCGACACGCCGCTGGTCGGATCGAGCGTCGGCTGGCGAGACGAGCCGGGATCGACAAGCACATCTCGCCCCACTCGCTGCGCCACGCCGCAATCACCGCCGCCCTGGATGCCGGATGCAGCCTCCGAGACGTCCAAGACTTCGCCCGCCACGCCGACCCGAGACAGACCCGCCGCTACGACCGCGCCCGCGACGCCCTCGACCGCAACCCCACCTACATCGTCGCTACCTACCTCGCCGGCGCCACCGGCGCCCGCTGACCTCCGCCTCAGCTCACGGCTGCCGATGAGACAAGCGCTCGGCAGCCGTGATGATGTGCGGGCCGGCAGGAACACCGCGGCCGCGCAAAGCTGTCGGGGCAGTGATGGCACACCCTGACAGGCGGGAGCGTTCGAGTTCCGGCCGATCGGGGCGCGAACGCGCTCCTGCGGGGGGGTCGGTGGCGTTGACGTTCGACGCGACCGTGATCAGCAAGGTAGGGGTGGCGTCGTGGCTGGTGACGGGGCAGTCCCCGATGAGGGTGTCGCCGGTCGGATCGTGCGCTCTGGCCGGATGTCAGCACCCGTCGAGGTGGGTCAGGATCGCTGCCTTCACCTGGGGCATGTCGGGGTAGGGGAACGGGTGACCGGCGCCTTCCAGCCACAGGCCGTAGGCGGAGGGGATGGCTGCGGCGAGTCT
>SKTG01000253.1 GCA_007118045.1 Nitriliruptoraceae bacterium | reverse complement strand
TGGGCAGGGCCTCGGTGCGGGAAGTGGCAGGGCGAAGCGGGGCAGCGCGTCGTTCGTCCTGGACCGGCGCACATCTCGACGCTCCGGTGCGGAGCGTCCTACTGGTCGGCAGCGGCCTGGGCAACGGCCTGGATGGCCTCCTCGTAGCCGCCTTCGGGAGGTGAGTCGTCGGGTCCGTAGACCAGGGAGAGCACGCCGGTCTCGAAGGTCTCCGACCGGAGCAGCTCGAGAGGCAGGGTGGTGCCGCTGTCGTCGAACAGGCGCATGCCCTTTCCGACGGCGACCGGATGCACCAGGAGGTGCAGCTCATCGAGGAGCCCGACCTCCAGCAGCTGGCGGACCACCGAGACCGAGCCGCTCATGGCGATGTCGCCGCCAGGCTCGTTCTTGAGGGCGGTGACGCCCTCGACGAGGTCGCCCTCCAGCAGCTCGGAGTTCCGCCAGGTCAGCTCCGGCTGCTGGTCCGACACGACGATCTTGCGGGCGTCGCCGAGCTTCTTGGCGAACTGAGCGTCGCCCTCCTCGGCGGTCTCGCGTTCGGGCCACGCGTCGGCGAAGGCCTCGTAGGTCTTGCGTCCGAACAGCAGCGTGTCGGCCGCGCCGAGCTGGGCATCGACGGCCGCTCCCATCTTCTCGTCGTAGTACGGGAAGTGCCATTCTTCGGGCGCCTCGGCGACGCCATCCAGCGCGATGAACAGACCAGCGGTGATCTTCCGCATCGGCGGTGCCTCCATGCCAGTGATGGCTCCGGTGAACCTCGGACACCCCGTCAGACTCCGGCCCCGGGCCAGACTCATCGCTCACGCCGATGTCAGCAGCGAATCGCAACCCCTTCCGGGTGAGTGCTATCGCCCGCTGTCGCCGAACCCCCAGCCGCTGAACCGATCCGGCACTCCCGCAGCCTCTCGAACCGCCGCAGACCCCATCGAGGGCGAGATCGGCGGGCACCGTGGCCGCTTCCTGCTGGAGCCATCCCTGCTCCACGAGGAGCTCTTGGTCGGTCCTCATCGCAAGTCCCTCGACGGAGGGAACCGTAACGGCGACACCGTCACCGACACGTCGTCGGTGCGGCGATGCGCAAGACGTCAGATCTCCAGACGAGGGTGACCCGCGAGCAGGACCCGACGCGCTCGCAGGCCCGTGGGCTGCAATGCCCGTCGGCAGCCCTTCCAGCGGCGCGCCATCACCGCAGTGATTCTCTGCGCGCCGGGACGGATGCACGGGTCCGCCATGGATCCCTCGGAGAGGTAACGGCGTTCGGCGGCCTGCCACTCGTCGCGCTGCTCGGCACCGAATCGGGGCTGGCAGTGGGCCGATCGATCCCTTGCCGACGTACCGCTACGGCAACCGCAGTGACTGCCATCGTGCGGGCGGGCCTCGGTGTAGGGCCGCGCCAAGTAGTAGTCCGCCACCATCAAGGTGCGAGTGACGGGTCCCGCCAGCAGCACGCCGGTCGTGGTGTCGTGCCCGCCGTCCAGCGGACCGGCCGCCGACCCCACGGGGAACGCCACACCCACGACCCCACCCCGACCAACCACCGGCGAGACCGCCGTGCAGCCAGTGCCAGAAGCAGCGCGCCGACGGCCGACGGGAGCAGGGTGGTCACGACCACCCTGAGACCGCCGACCTCCACGTTCGGGTCGCCGAGGGCCGGGTCCACGACGAAGCTGGCACCCGCCGCACGTCCGACGCCCCACGGCACCAGGTTGACCCCGATCGCCGCCAGGGCACAGACCGTGGCCGGTCGGCGGACCGAGCGCTCTCGCGCCGTCGTGTTCGTCGGTGGAGGGGTGGTCATCGCGGCGGTGTCCATGATCTCTCCTTCCGGGGAGGACAGGCCCGACCGACCCTCCATCGCGTTCTCGTCCCTTACCACGACAAGCCAGCCCGTCCGGATGTGACATGGCAGGATCGGTGGGTGGTCCACGCGCGGTTTCGTTCGAAGCACGATGACTGGAGGCGCACGATGCGGCAGCGGGGAGCGGTGGTGGGGTCCGGGATCTTCTTCGTGCTTGCCCCCGGGGTCGTAGCCGGCATCGTGCCCTGGCTCGTCACCGGCTGGGAGGTCGCGCGACCTGTCACCTGGTACCGGGTCGTCCTAGCCGCGGGAGGACTGCTGCTGATCACCGCTGGCCTCGCGGTGTTGATCCACGCGTTCGCTCGGTTCGTCCGCGAGGGGCGCGGTACCCCTGCGCCCGTCGCCCCGACAGCAGAGCTCGTTGTCGGCGGGCTGTATCGGTACGTGCGCAACCCGATGTACGTCGCTGTCGTCGCCATCATCGGCGGACAGGCGCTCGTGTTCGGCCGCCCGCTGCTACTGGCATATGCGGCCGCAGTCTGGGCAGCGATGGCGGCCTTCGTCCGCTGGTACGAGGAGCCCATCCTCGCCCGGACGTTCGGCACGGGCTACGACGCCTACCGAGCGGCTGTGCCAGCATGGTGGCCACGACGCCGCCGGACGGCCAACGACGGCGACGCCTGAGTCTCGCTTGCCTTCCGGAGGCGACCACACAGGGCCATCCGATTACGACGCATCTGCAGGCACTGGGCGCGAGCGTTACATCACTCCAAAGCGCGATCGTCGCCGTGACTTCGCGCACAAGGTGACGAGTGGCTGGCGCACATAGCGCGCTGAACAGTTCCGTAGCCGGTTCACTCCTTGCCCGACTCCTCGAACGCGAACGATCTGGCGAACAGCTGCCCAGCGAGGCGCGCTCCTTGGTCGGTGAGCATCACCGACGTGGCCTTGGAACGCGGGTCGTGGATCAGCCTCCATTCGTGGAGGCCGTCGCTGGCCTCCTCCCCGGGAGAAGGCCTTCCACGCCCGGCAGCCGTCCTTGCTCATGTGCGCGTCGAGGTGCTACAGCGTCGGCATCCACGCCACGGGGTCCGAAGGATCAGGCACGCCGTGACGTCGGGCCTGAGTTAGATCGGCCGAACGCATAGAAGCGTTCTGACTCGACGGCGCCTCGACGCTCACGGGCTGGGCGCCCTCGGGGAGACGGAGCACACGCCGAAGGCGAGTACGTCGAGGACGCAATGATCGCCGAACGCGCCGCACTGGTCGGCTGACACGCCGACCAGGTGCGTTGGGGGTGGCTCCCCCGACCGGCCTCCGGCGCTGATCGCCGACACGAGGGTTCGGTCCTACGGGGCCGCCCCCCGTCGTCGGGGGAGCTGACGTCGTGGGCCTCAGCCGACCGGAGCTGCGGTGAGGTCGGGATCCGGCCGGTGCACGTCGATCGCCTTGACCTCGACGATGTCGTCGCAGGGAAGGTCGGCGGCCCGGGCGTGCTCCTCGAGGACCTCAGGGCCGAGGGCTTCGTAGAGGCAGATGCTGCCGAGGCTTCCGTCCGGCTCGGCGAGCAGGTAGCTGCGGATCTTGCGGAGCTGCTCGGAGCGGCGTGCTGCCTCGGCGTTCGAGCGGGCGTCGGCTGCCTCGAGTTCCTCAGGGGTCCAGCCACGGCGGCGGGAGATGGCGTACAGGCGGAAGGGTCGGGTCGTCACGGTCGGCTCCTCGTCGTGTCGTCCCCAGCGGTCGCTGAGGTGGTTCGAACCTACGGAGGAGCGTGGCGGCCGACTTCCACCAGAGGATGCAAACCCGGGCAAGACCCTGCACCGTTCTATGTACTGGAGGTCGGTGGTCCGGCGAGGTCTCGCTCGAAGGCGTACGCCGTCGCTGCCGACCGTGTGGACAGGTCCAGCTTGCGGTAGATGTTGGCCAGGTGGCGGGCCACCGTCTTGTCGCTGATGAACAGCACCTCAGCGACCTCACGGTTGGTTCTTCCGGTCGCGACCAGGCGGAGGACCTCTACCTCCCGTGCACTGAGCCCGTCTGGCGGCACGGCCTCGGCGCGCAGGGCTGCCACGCGTCGGGCGTCGGGGCTCGCGCCCAGCCTCTCGAACGTCTCCTGTGCCGTCTCGAGCTCCAGCACCGCCGCGACCTCGTCCCCCAGAGCGCGGAGCGTGCGGGCCAGCAGGAGCCGCGTTCGCGCGCCGTCGTACGGAGCCGATGCCCGTTGCCAGGCTTCGCCGGCGAGACGGAGCGCCTCCCGAGCCTCGTGGTAATGGCCCTCCGCCAGGAGGACGGCCCCGCAGGCCTGCTGCGCCAACGCGGTCAGTCCCACGGTGCCGTAGACCTGAGCGGTGGTCCGGAGCTCCTCGCTGGCTTCCCGTGCAGCTCTCAGGTCACCAGCCTCCACCGTGGCTTCGACCAAGGCCCACACCAGGCGTACCCGCCCCAGCCGGTCGCCTTCGCGTTGGGCGAGCGCGGTCTGCAGGGAGGTCACCGCCACCTCGGCCTGCCCGGCGGCGAGGTGGAGCAGAGCCACCCCCGGCTGGGGGTCTCGTCCGAGCTCGTGAGCGCGGCGGTACCTCGCCTCGGCTTCCTCGACCTCCCCACGCAGCCGGTGGAGTTCTCCGAGCTCGTAGTTCGCCTCCGCCACGGTGCCGACGTGGACTCCATCCAGGTCGGCGCTGGCACGCGTCGCCTGCGCCTCCGCCTCGAGCCAGTCACCCTGCCGTTGGTAGACCTGGGCACGGTGGACCCGACAGATGCCCCGGTACAGGACGGCTTCGGCGACGCGGTCGCACCACGCCTCGGTCGCCCGGGTCCACTCGGTCGCTCGCTGGAGGTCGACCAACTCGTGGCAGACGTCCATCAGGTGGCAGTAGATGCCGCCCGTCCAGACGGGATGCAGATCGTCGGCGACGGCGGCCAGCATCGCGTCGTCGAGCAACGTCATGCCACGTTCCGCTTCCCCCTTCTTCACCAGGGCACGGCCCTCAGCGAGTGTCCCGAGGGCAACGAGGTTGTCGTCGCCAAAGCGGCGCCCGAGCTGCTGCATCCGCGCGGCGAGGGACAGCGCGAGGTCGAGGTCACCTGCCCCCATCGCGCCGAACACCTCGAAGTACAGGGGGTAGCCGTGCTCCGCGGTCTCGGGGACCTCGTCGAGCAGGCGGCGTGCACGGTTCATCCACGCGGACCCGATCACCCCGTCGCCGCGCTCGGAAGCGTGCACGCCGAGCATCAGCGCCGCCAGTGCGGCCTTCGCTGGCGACCCTTCGTCGAGGTAGCCGCGGTAGGACCGCTCGTACGCGGCGATCGCCTCGTCGATCCTGCCCAACCACCATGCGCAATCGGCGACCGAGAACAGGTCCTCCGCCCCGAGGCCGTCGGTCTCGTCGACGCGCCCGAACGCGGCGAGGGCGCGCGGCCAGTCACGGCCCCGGACCGCTGCACGCCCCTCCGCGAGCAACTCCCTCGAAACGGCCACAACTCCCCACCCGGGCGTCGTCGTCCGCCAGGCTCGTCTCGCGACGTCGCCCGTGCGGATCGTCGGGCAGACAGCCTAGGCCGGACGACCCCGCACGGGAGGTCCGCGGACGCGCAGCGGGGGAGCGGAAGGCGCCGCCTCCGCGGATGTTCGACGCTGACGATCCGTTGCTGGCACGTGGTCGGGCCCGAGCCCTGGCAGAGGACGGTCGTGCACAACGCACCGGCTGGCGGCAGCGTAGGCAAGGTGGCTCGCTGCAGTACCTTCCAGGGAGGTCGCTACGGGGGCAACGGTGGGGCCCCACCCGGAGGTCACCTCTTGCCGGTTGTCATGGACACGGCCGCCAACGACCGTCACCTCATCGCCATCCTCGACGGCCTACCCGTCGCCGTGATGCTGCGGGCCGAGGACGGCCACCTCCTGCACGCCAACCCGAGCACTGAGCGGATGCTGGCTCGCCTCGGCGTCGGCCTCGACGCGGTCCGTGCCGGCCCGGGCAAGCCTCCTCGAGCACGTCGAGGTCACCGACGAGGACGGGACGTCACGCCAGCCTGAACAGCTACCCGTGGTGTCCGCGGTCCGGGACGCGGCCAGCCGTGATGCGACCCTCGGGTACGCACTGCCGGGTGGCGGTCGTGCCTGGTACAGCATCCGCGCGGCACCCATCACGTTGGACGATGGCAGCACCGGCACCGTGGTCACCTGTGAAGACGTGACCGAGCAGCACGAGCAGCGTCACCGGCTCACGGTCGCGGAGCGCTCGTTGCGGCTGACCTTCGATCACGCGCCGATCGGTGTGGCCGTGATCACCCCGGACGGCGCGGTCACCCAGGTCAATCAGGCGCTGTGTGAGCTGCTCGGTCTGCCCGAGCACGTGCTGCTCGACAGCGGATTCCGGGCCGCGCTGCACCCCGAGGAGCGCGGATGGACGCGTCGTCGGTTCGCCGCCATCCTCACCGGTGACCCGTCCGAGCCGCTGCTGCGCGAACTGCGGTTCGTCCACGCGTCGGGTCGACTGCTCTACACCCAGGCGTCCGCCGCCCTCGTAAGGGCGACGACGGGACGCCGCTGCACACCGTCGTCCAGATCGTCGACCTGAGCCACCGTCGCGCTCTCGAGGAGGAGCTCCGCGCGGTCGCGGCCGAGGACCCGCTGACGGGCGTGGCCAACCGCCGCGCACTGGTCGTACGGGTTGCCGAGGCGCGCCGACGCCGCGAGCGCGATGGTCGCGACATCGGGTTGGTGTTCCTCGACCTCGACGGGTTCAAGACCGTCAACGACGAACATGCTCTACGTGAGCTGTACCGCGCCATCAGACCAGGCGGGCAACTCCGGTTCCTCGAACACGTCGCGGCCCGACGGCAAGGCGCT
>SKTG01000484.1 GCA_007118045.1 Nitriliruptoraceae bacterium | reverse complement strand
TGGACGCCTTCGACGTCGAGGACGTGATCGACCCGATCGGCGCCGGGGACGCGTTCGCGGCCGGCTACCTCGACGCTCGCCTCCGAGACGAGGGCATCGACACGCGGTTGCGCACAGCCCACGCGATGGGTGCCCTGTGCGTCATGACCGACGGCGACTACGAGGGCCTGCCCGACCGCGCGGAGCTGGAGACCTTCCTCGCCGGCGACGAGGAGCTGGGACGATGAGCGGACCGGGTGGGGTGCACGTCGCGGCGGTGACCCCGTTCGACGCCGAGCTCGGGGTCGACGTCGACGCCTACCTGCACCACCTGCGCTGGCTCGCCGGTCACGGGGTCGACGGGATCGTGCTGTTCGGCACCAACGGTGAGGGCCCGTCGCTCTCCCTCGGCGAGAAGGCCGCGCTGCTCGAACGGGTCGCCTCCGCCGAGCTGGGGGTCGCGTTGCTGCCCACCGTCGCGGAGGGGAACCTGCCGGACACGCTCGAGCTGGTCGCGCGTTGCAACGACCTGCCGGCAACCGCCGTGCTGGTGCTGCCGCCCTACTTCTTCAAGCCCGTGGATCCGGCCGGTGTCGAGGACTTCTACCGCCGCGTGCTGGCGGTCGCCCGGCACCCGCTGCTCGCGTACCACGTGCCCAAGTACGCGGTGCCCGTGCCCGCCGAGGTCGTCACCCGGCTGCCCGTGTGGGGCGTGAAGGACTCCGCCGCCGAGCCCGGGTACCTCGACGCGGTCCTGGCGGGGGACCGGGCGGTCCTGCTCGGCACGGAGAGCGGTGTGGTGGAGCGGCTCGGGCTCGGTGCGCAGGGCATGGTGTCCGCCCTGGCCAACGTGGTCCCCGACCTGGTCGTGACGCTCTACCGTGCCGTTCGCGCCGGCGACCGCGCGTCAGCTGACGAGCTCGAGCGACGCCTCCTCGAGCTGCGCAAGCGGACGAAGGAGTACGCCAGCCCCGGCGTGCTGAAACGGATGGCCGCCGCCCGTCACGGCGCGGCGATGGGCACGGTCCGGCCACCGCTGGTGCCCGTGCCCGAGGACTACGACCCCCTGCCCGCCCTGCACGCCGCCGGTGTCGATGCCTGACCGGGCCCGCCGACCACGAGCCCGGACGCCGATCAGCCGCGCCGGTCCCACGTGAACGTCCGAGAGAGTGCCCCACGCCGGTGACGCCCCCGGGGCCACGCCACCGGCTCATCGACCGAACCCCCCAGCGACCGAAGCCCCACGGCCCGCGACCACGGGCCGCCGTCACACGAAGAGACGCACAGGAGCATCATGAGCAGCGACATCACCCAAGGTCTCACCGGTTCCAACCTCGTCGCCGGTGCCGAACGCGCCGACGGGGCCCGGTTCCACGGGCGCGACCCGCGGACCGGCGCCGACGGACCGTTGGCCGTCGCCGAAGCCACCGCGGAGGAGATCGCCGACGCGGCCCGCGCGGCCGGGGAGGCCGCGGAGCAGCTCGCGACGTGGCCGCTGAGCCGGCGCGTCGAACTGCTGCGCCACGCAGCCGACGAGCTCGAAGCCGACGGCGATGCCATCCGGGCCACCGGTGACGCGGAGTCCGCCCTCGGCGACGCGCGGCTGAAGACCGAGCTGGCCCGCACCAGCAACCAGCTCCGGCTGTTCGCCGACGTCGTGGAGGAGGGGCGGTTCCTCGAGGCCACCATCGACCCACCCGACCCCGACCGGATCCCGCCGCGCCCCGACCTGCGGCGGTACCTGCGTCCGCTCGGTCCGGTCGCGGTCTTCGGTGCGAGCAACTTCCCGCTCGCCTTCAGCGTGCCGGGTGGTGACACCGCCTCGGCGCTCGCCGCCGGGTGCCCGGTCGTGGCCAAGGCCCACCCGTCCCACCCGGCGACGAGCGAGCGCTCCGCTCGGGCGATCCTGCGTGCGGTGGAGGCGGTCGACGGTCCCGCCGGCACCTTCTCCATGGTCCACGGGCGCGGCGTCGAGGTCGGCAGCGCGCTGGTCCAGGCTCCGGAGATCACCGCCGTCGGCTTCACCGGCTCGCTCAGCGGTGGCCGCGCCCTGCACGACCTCGCCGCCCAGCGGCCCACCCCCATCCCGGTCTACGCGGAGATGAGCTCGCTCAACCCGGTGTTCGTCACCGCGAGGGCCCTCGCCGCGCGCGGTGACACGATCGCCGACGGTTTCGTGCAGTCGATGACCATGGGCACCGGACAGTTCTGCACCAAGCCGGGGATCGTGGTACTGCCCGACAACGCGGACGGACAGGGGTTCGCCGACCGTGTCGCGGCCGGTGCGCGTGACCACGACGGCGGGCCACTGCTCAACGCCAACGTCGCCTCGGCCCTCGCGGAACAGCTCGAGACGACCCGGGCGCTCGATGGCGTCGAGGTGCTGGTCGACGGCACGGTGGAGACCGACGACGGGTACGCCGCGCGGCCGACCGTGCTGCGGGTCGACGCCACCCGGTTCCTCGCGGAGCCCAGGCTGTCGGCCGAGCACTTCGGTCCCGTCGCGGTGCTGGTGACCGGGGACGAACAGGACCAGCTCACGGTCGCCGACCAGCTCGAGGGGCAGCTGACCGCCACGCTGCACGCGGAGGACGACGAGGCCGACCGCCTCGAGGGACTGCTCGAACGGCTCACCCGTCTGGCGGGCCGCATCGTCTTCGGGGGCTTCCCGACCGGCGTCGCCGTGAGCCACGCGATGCACCACGGCGGTCCGTACCCCGCGACCACCAGCGCGCTGCACACCTCCGTCGGTTCGACGGCGATGCGGCGCTTCCTGCGCCCGGTCGCCTACCAGGACGCGATCGCCGCCCTGCTGCCTCCGGCTCTGCGGAACGACAACCCGCTCGGCATCCCCCGTCAGATCGACGGTGTCTGGACGACCGACGCCTACACCGGAGGGGCCTGACATGGCAGCGCACACACGGTTCGCCGTGGTCCGACGCATCCTCGCCACGGGCATGGTGCCCGTGGTGCCGCTCTCCGACCGTGATGCCGCGCTCGGGGTCGCCCGCGCGTGCCACGCTGGAGGCGCCCGCGTCCTGGAGTTCACCAACCGGGGCGACGGCGCCCTCGGGGTCTTCGCGGAGGTGTTGGAGGCCTGCCGCGACGAGCTCCCCGACGTCGCGGTCGGTATCGGATCGGTGTCCGATGCGGCGACCGCCGGTTGGTGCCTCAACCTCGGCGCGGACTTCGTCGTCGGACCCACCTTCGACGCGGACACCGCCCGCATCTGCCACGGTCGCAAGGTCGCGTACGTGCCCGGCTGCGGCACGGTGACGGAGATCGCGGAGGCCGAGTCGCTCGGCTGCGAGCTGATCAAGATCTTCCCCGGTGACGCGCTCGGCGGCCCAGGATTCGTCAAGGCCGTCCGTGGGCCCCGGCCGTGGTCGTGGCTGATGCCGACCGGCGGAGTCGACGCGACCGAGGCGTCCCTCGCCGCCTGGTTCGACGCCGGCGTCGTGGCCGTCGGCATCGGGTCGAAGCTGGCGTCGGCCGACGAGATCGCCCGCGGCGACTGGGACGCGGTCACCCAACGGGTGGCCGCCGCCCTGAGCCACATCGGCGACCACAGCATCTGGCAAGAGGAGGCCCTGTGATGAGTGCTCTCGAGATCCGCGACGCCGACAGCTGCGCCTGGGACTGCGTGTCGCTCGGCGAGGTCATGCTGCGCCTGGACCCCGAGTGGGACCGGGTGCGCAACGCTCGCAGCTTCCGGGCCTGGGAGGGCGGTGGCGAGTACAACGTCTCCCGTGCGCTGAGCCGCACCTTCGGGATGCGCACCGCCGTCGCCACCGCACTGGTGGACAACGAGGTCGGCAAGCTCGTCGGCGAGTTGATCCGCACCGGTGGCGTGGACGGCCGCCACATCAGGTGGGAGCCGTTCGACGGCATCGGACGTGCCGCCCGCGTGGGGCTGAACTTCACGGAGAAGGGCTACGGCATCCGGCCCGCCCGTTCCACCTACGACCGCGGGCACACCGCCTCCGCCGGTCTGCGGCCCGGGGACATCGACTGGCACCAGATCTTCGCCGTCGAGGGCGCCCGCTGGTTCCACACCGGCGGGATCATGGCCGCCCTGTCCGACCAGGCGCCGGAGGTGATGCTGGAGGCGATGCGCGCGGCCAAGGACGCCGGGACCGTGATCTCCTACGACCTGAACTACCGCGCCGGGATGTGGCGGCCCCAGGGCGGGCAGGAACGGGCCATGGAGGTCAACCGCGAAGCCGCGCAGCTCGTCGACGTCATGATCGGCAACGAGGAGGACTTCACCGCCGCGCTCGGTTTCGAGGTCGAGGGCGTCGACGAGGACCTCTCCGCATTGGACCCGGCCGGGTTCAAGGCCATGATCGGAAAGGTGACGGACGCCTTCCCCCACCTCGGCGTCGTGGCGACCACGCTGCGGCAGGCGCGGACCGCCAACGTCAACGACTGGGGTGCGGTCCTCTACGCCGACGGGGAGTTCCACGAGGCCATGCAGCGCGAGGGTCTCGAGATCTACGACCGGGTCGGCGGTGGCGACGGGTTCGCCTCGGGGATGGCCTACGCGTTCCTGACCGGCAAGACCCCGGAGGAGGCCGTCAACTACGGCGCGACGCACGGGGCCCTGGTCATGACCACCCCGGGCGACACCAGCCAGGTGGATGTCGCCGAGGTCGAGGCGGCCATGTACAGCAAGACGGCGCGGGCGGTCCGCTAGCCCACCCGACGGCCCGCCGCCCCGCTCGACCGGGACGGCGGGCCCGCCTCCCGGACCGCCACCCGACGGTGCCGGCGCCGACGGCGACACCGACACGAGCACCGAGGAGACACGGCATGAGCGGAAAGCACGACGGCGCCCTGCGCAGCACGCAGTGGTGGGACAACGCCGACAACCCGACGATGACCGCGCTGTACCTCGAGCGCTACCTCAACTACGGGCTCACACGCGAGGAGCTGCAGTCGGGCCGGCCGATCATCGGGATCGCGCAGACCGGCAGCGATCTGGCGCCGTGCAACCGGCACCACCTCGAGCTCGCGGACCGGCTGCGGGAGGGCATCCGCGACGCCGGCGGGGTCGCCTTCGAGTTCCCCGTGCACCCGATCCAGGAGACGGGCAAGCGGCCGACCGCCGCCCTCGACCGCAACCTCGCCTACCTCGGGCTCGTCGAGGTGCTCTACGGCTACCCGCTCGACGGCGTCGTGCTCACGACCGGCTGCGACAAGACCACGCCCGCGTGCCTGATGGCCTCCGCCACGGTGAACCTGCCCACGATCGTGCTCTCGGGCGGCCCGATGCTCGACAGCTACCTCGACGGTCAGCTCTCGGGCTCCGGCATGGTCATCTGGGAGGCGCGGCGCCGACTCGGAGCCGGTGAGATCGACTACCAGGAGTTCATCGACGTCGTGGGCAACGCCGCGTCGAGCGTCGGTCACTGCAACACCATGGGGACGGCGCTGACGATGAACTCCCTGGCCGAGGCCATCGGCATGTCGCTGCCCGGCTCCGCATCGGTCCCCGCGGCCTACAGCGAACGGGCCCAGGTGGCCTACGCCACCGGACGCCGCGCCGTCGCGCTCGCGCACGATGACGTGACCCCTCGCGACATCATGACCAAGGATGCCTTCGAGAACGGCATCGTGGTGTCCTCGGCCATCGCCGGGTCGACCAACGCGCCGGTCCACCTCAACGCCATCGCGCGTCACGCTGGCGTCGACCTCACGGACGAGGACTGGGAGCGGGTCGGCCAGAACGTACCGGCGCTCGTCAACTGCCAGCCGGCGGGCGCCTTCCTCGGCGAGGCCTTCCACCGTGCCGGTGGGGTCCCCGCGGTGATGCACGAACTGCTGGGCGCCGGGAAGCTGCACGCGGATGCCATGACCGTGTCCGGTGGCACGATCGGGGACAACGTCGCGTCCACCCGCGCGTCGGACCGAGCGGTGATCCGTTCCTACGACGAGCCGTTCCAGGCGCAGGGCGGGATGCTCGTGATGCGCGGCAACCTGTTCGACTCCGCCGTGATGAAGACCTCGGTGATCAGCGACGCGTTCCGCGAGCGTTACCTGTCCGACCCCGACGACCCGGACGCGTTCGTCGCCCGCGCCGTGGTGTTCGAGGGTCCGGAGGACTACCACGACCGCATCGACGACCCCGAGCTGGAGATCGACGAGGACTGCATCCTGGTCATGCGCAACACCGGGCCCATCGGCTACCCCGGCTCCGGCGAGGTCGTCAACATGCAGCCGCCGAGCGCGCTGTTGCGCAAGGGCGTCCAGTCGCTGCCGACGATGGGGGACGGCCGCCAGAGCGGGACCGCCGACAGCCCGTCGATCCTCAACGCCTCGCCCGAGTCGGCGGCCGGCGGCGGTCTCGCGCTGCTGCAGACCGGTGACCCGGTCCGTATCGACCTGCAGCGATCCCGGGTCGACGTGCAGCTGCCCGACGGTGAGCTCGAACGTCGACGCGAGGCGTACCAGCCACCCGAGTTCACCAACCAGACCCCCTGGCAGCAGCTCTACCGCGACACGGTGGGACCGCTCTCCCGCGGGGCCTGCATGGAGTTCGCCGTCGACTACCAGGACGTCAGTGCGACGCACGGGATCCCGCGCGACTCGCACTGAGCCACCCCACTCCCGCGAGGAGGTGGCGACCCGTCCATGCGCCTCGCCCCGAGCGACCCGGGTCGCGTCGCCGCACCGCC
>SKTG01000233.1 GCA_007118045.1 Nitriliruptoraceae bacterium | reverse complement strand
CGAGCAGGTACGCCTCGGCCAAGAGCCCGCGTGCGTCGATGCGCAGGTTCTCCAGCCGCAGGGACTCGCCCCGGGCCAGGTCCTCCGCGAACTCCGCATGGGCGACGCCCCGCCACTCGGACGACGCTGCCCTGAGCGTCAGCGCCGCCGCGGCCGGGTCGTCCTCGAGCTGGGAGCGAGCTCTCGCGACGGCGAGTTCGAAGTCGACCGCGTCGATCGTGACGCGCTCCAGGTCGAGCGCGTAACCCGGCGGTCGCGTGAGGATCGCGTCGGCGCCGATCAGCCCACGTAGCCGTGCGACGTGGGACTGCAGCGAGTTGCGGGCGGCCGGAGGGGGCGCGTCCTCCCACAGCTGGTCGATCAGCCGCTCGATCGCCACCGGCGCGCCGGCCGCGATCGCCAGAGCCGTGAGCAGGCGACGCTGGAGCGGCGAGCCGATGGGGCATGGCCGCCCCGCCCGGTGGACCTCGAGGGGACCGAGGACGCGGACCTGCACCGCGGGGTTCATGCTGGGCAGTATGGCTCCTCGCCCGGGAGGTCGGTGCCACCGGCTCGCTGTCCGGCGCGAGATGACGCGGCGTTCGGAGGGTTGCGGTCGCGCAGCCACACCGTCCAGCGGGCGATCGGGAGGAACCCGAGCCCCTCCGCGGGGGGCCGGCTGTGGTCGGCGAAGAGAGACATCGCCGGCAGCGATCGGAAGGTGGCCAACCGTCGTCGCATCAGGACGTGCCACGCCCCCCGACCGCGGTGCTCGGGGAGCGTGACGCCCAACGTCGGGACGTGCAGTCCATGGACCACGTACGAGGCCCCGATCGCGATCGGGGCCTCACGGACGTAGGCGACCCAAGCCTGCAGGTGAGGATCCGCCAGGATCCGTTCGTCGACGAAGCGCCCGCGCTCGACCGGCCGCAGTTCGTCGAACGGGTAGCCCTCGACCGCCACGCGCTCCCAGTCGGCGAGGTGCCGGGCGTCACCGACCTCCCGCACCTCGAGCCAGGCCGGGGTCGGCGGCTCGGGGTCGCCGCGCGGTCGCAACAGCAGCGGTGGGTGGCCGCTGAGCTGCCATCCCCGGTCGGTGAGGTCCGGCGTCGGCCAGGGGCTGAACAGGACCACCTCCCCGGTCCCGTTGGTGAGGAGATCCGACTCGAGCTCGCAGAGGGTCTGCTCCCATCCGCGGTACGACAGGGGCCGAAGCAGCATCGCGCCGTTGTAGGGCCCGGCGGGCTCACCCCGGTCCCAGACGACGTACGGCTCACGGCGGACCGTCCGGCCGCCCATCAGCGCCACCGGGCTCGTGAAGGAACTGGCGTAGGCGTACACGAACCGTCGGATCAGCCCGTCGGACAACGGCCGGTGGGCCTCCCAGCCGGTGGCGAGGTGGCCGTCCGGGTCGACGCCGTCCACCGGGCCGAGCGGCACTGCCGCCGGCGGCCCGGTGCGGGCACGAGCCCTCTGGCTCGAGGTGACCTGTTCCATCCGAGGATCTCCCTACAGACGGTAGAAGCGCCAGAACGGGTCCTCGATGTCCAGCACCCGGGGAGGCCCGAACCCGGCCTCGCGCGCCCAGGTGGCGACGGTCGACGCCCGGATCACGGTGCCGTTGGCGACCACGTGCTGCTCGGCACGGGTCGCCGGCAGGCAGTGCAGCACGCTGCAGCCGTACTGGAACCGCTCCATCGGATCCCCGTCAGCGGCGTACCGATCCCGCGTGAGCTGATCGGCGATCAGCACCGCACCGCCGACACGGAGCTGGCGGCGGGTCGCTGTCAGGGCTCCGATCGGGTCACCCATGTCGTGGAGCGCTTCGAGGATGGTCACGAGGTCGTAACGGCCGTTCGCGTCGCTCGCGAGATCGGCAGCATCATCCACGGAGAACGTGACGCGGTCCTCCAGTCCAGCTCCGGCTGCGGCAGCGCGGGCCTCCTCCACCGAGGCCACGTCGAGGTCGATGCCATGGACCGTGGTGGTCGGGAAGGCGCGAGCCAGAGCGAGGGTCGAGCGTCCGACACCGCAACCGACGTCCAGGATCGCCCCGCCGCGCACGGTCCGCAGACGCCGGTCGATGTCGGGCATCGCAGCGATCCATCCGGCGATGGCCCGGTCGAAGGTCGCCCCGTTGAGCTGACCGAGACCCTGCCGGAGGTCCGAGCCGTAGGCGTGGAAGGGCACGCCGCCGCCGGTCCGGAACGCCTCCTCGACCGCCGGCACGGCGAGCAGCGCCCCGACCGCGAGATGCGAGACCGGCCCGAGGTACGCGGGCGTGGCCGTCTCGAGCAGGACCATCGCTGTCGCGTCCGGCAGCTCGTAGCGGCGTTCCTCGGGCGTGGCGTCGGGGTTCGGGCAGACGAGCAACTCGGCCACGGCCTGCTGCTCGAGCCACTCGCGGACGTAGCGCTCGTCGCTGTCGAGTTCCGCTGCGAGCCGCCCGAAGGTCACGCTCCCGAGGCGCTGGATCGTCTCGTACAGTCCGAGGCGCAGTCCGAGGTGGATGGTGGCGAGCTCCAACGTGGCGAGCGCGCCATCGAAGAGTCGCTCGCTCAGCGCCTCCGCAACGACGCGCGGTTCGATCGGCTCGGTTCGTTCGATGGTGGGGGAGGAGGCGTCGTGCGCGGACTGCAGCGGTCGGGTCTGCGTGGTCATGGCGGCTCCTGCTCGTCGAGGGGAGGAACCGGAGCATCACCGTCCCCGCGTGCAGGCCGCCTGCAGGGGTCGTGCATCCCGCGTGCAGGGGCGGGCTGTCAGCTCGCCAACGAGCCGGCGAAGATCTGCCAGGCCAACGCGGACTTCGCCCCCAGGCTGAGCACGAGGTAGGCCTTCTCACCGAAGGCGTAGTCCCGCCACGGCCCGACGCCGCGGTACTGCAACCACTGGTTGAGCCCGAAGCTCATGAAGAACACGAAGAGGGACACGAAGATCCCGAACACGAAGGTCGGGATCTCGTCCGCTCCGACGATGTTGACGGTGAGAGCCACCCAGGGCGCGAGACCGGCCAACGTGCCGAACCAGAACGCCGACATGGTCGTCGTCGAGCGACCGGGTGGGTTCATCACCTCCTGGAGCCACCCGAACAGGATCATCGCGACGTTGGCGCCGAGTATCGCGATCACCGCGGCGATGCCGGTGATCCCGCTGTAGAGGCAGATCAGCACGACCATGATCGACGCGCTGAACGAGTACTCGACCCATCGGAAGCGGTTGATCCCGCGCCGCAGGTCCCGCTCGTAGGTGCCCCGCGCGACCGTCGCGGTCACGAGGTGGTCGAGGGCGGCCAGTACCAGGAACGCCGCGATCGCCCCGCCGATCGGAACGTCGAACAGCGGCTCGGGCGGCGGCACCTCCGTACCGGGAGGGCCGGCGGGGAACGACGACGTGATCGTGATCGCGAAGTCACTGGCGAGGACGAGGACGGCGGCGGCCTGCACGAGGTGCAGCACGGTGAGCGCCACGTTCCAGCGCCGCAGGTCGGTGAGTCGCTCGGAGGTAACGCCGGTGGCGGTGACCCCTGTGGTCGGTGGAGTGGTCACGAGCCACGCCCAGCGGTCGACGGTCCCGAGCCACCGCCGCTCCCCGATGATGCCTCGGGGTCCAAGGCCAACCGCATGAGCACGCGCGGGAAGCCGCCCGACACCGATCGGGTGTCGGCGGCCTTGATGAAGCCGGCTCGCTCGAACAGCTCGCGCGTTCCCACGTAGGCCATCGTCGTGTCGACCTTCTCACCACGGTTGTCGACGGGGTAGCCCTCGACGGCCGGGGCGCCCTGCGAACGTGCGTACGCCACGGCACCGGCGAGGAGGTCGTGCGAGATCCCCCGCCGGCGGTGTCCGGGGCGGACCCGGATGCACCAAACGGACCAGACCGGCAGGTCGTCGACGTGGGGGATCGTGCGTGATCGTGCGAAGGGGAGCTCCGACCGCGGTGCCACGGCCGCCCAGCCGACGACCTCACCACCGTCGTAGGCCAGGACGCCGGGACCCTGATCGCTTCCGCACAGCGTCCTGACGTACTCGCCCCGCGCAGGACCGACCAACGCCTGGTTCGTCCGCGAGTCCACGCGATAGCTCAGGCACCAGCACACGGACGACGAGGGGTTCTTCGGCCCCAGCATGATCGCGACGTCGTCGAACCTGTCGCTCGTCGCCGGTGCCACCTCGACGGTCACGGCACCCCCTCACCTCGGTCTCACGACGGTATGGCGGACGTCGCAGGCCTGCTCGGGATCAGCGGCCGTGCCGCGGGACGGTGCCCCGGACGGGCGGTCGACGGGTACGCGCGGGAGCGATCCGGGTCACGGGTCCTGGTCGCGCGGCACCGGGAGCTGTAGACCGGCGAGGCGGCTGCCCGCTCGCACCGCCACCGTCACGGCCACGCCGACGAGCAGCGCCGCGGTGGTGTTCACGTCGTGGAGGAGGAAGGTGCAGGCGGCGCCAGCGACGGCAGCCGAGGCGTAGAGGTCACCGGAGCGGTAGAGCACGCCCGGCACGGAGCCCGACAAGACGTCCCGGATGATCCCCCCGCCGACGCCACTCACGCCACCCGCGAAGAGCGTCCCCAGGAACCCGAAGTCGACCTGGAGGCCGCGTTGGGCGCCCAAGGCCGTGAACAGGCCGAGGCTCAGGGTGTCGAAGACGTAGAGGAGCCGGCCGGTCGGTAAGCGTCGATGGGCCACGAAGACGACCGCCCCGACGACGATCGGTAGCCAGAGCTGAGCCTCGTCCGTCAGGGCCGTCGGGGGGATGATTCCGGCTACGACGTCGCGTACCGAGCCACCGCCGACGGCGGTGACACCAGCGAGGATGATGACGCCGACGATGTCGAAGCGCTTCTCGATACCGGCCAGCGCGCCCGTGATGGCGAACGTCACGACGCCGACGTAGGACAGGACCTGCTCGACGTCCAGTTCGCCGCTCCGCTCCGATGTCGTCGCAAGCTAGTGGATGGTGTGGGCCGTCAGCTCGGGACGAGGATGCCGCGCCCGGGGAGACGTCCGTGGTGCAGCTCCTGCATCGCCTCCACCGCGTCGTCGAGGTCGAACGTGCGGGTGTGCAGATCGATGCGGCCCTGCCCGGCCAGCACCATCAGCTCCGCGAGGTCGTTGTAGGTCCCGACGAGGTTGCCGACGAAGCTGCGCTCGCTGGAGATCACGTCGATCGTCGGCACGTCGATGTTCTCGCCGTAGCCGATGACGAAGTGGCTTCCCGCACGTTTGGTCATGTCGAAGGCCTTCTGTACCGCGCCGAACTCCCCGACGAAGTCGAACACCACCTCGGCACCGTTTCCTGTCAGCTCGTGGACGGCCGCGACCTGGTCGCCGTCGGCACGCACGAGGTGGTCCGCGCCACACGAGCGGGCGAGCTCCAGCGCCTCCTCGGACGGATCGACCACCACGATCTCCGCCGGGCTCAACGCCTTCAGCGACTGGATGCCGATGTGGCCGAGACCGCCCGCCCCGATCACGACCGCCGTCGTCCCCGGCAGGAGCATCCCCCGCATCACGGCCTTCTTCACCGCGTGGTAGGCCGTCAGACCGGCATCGGCGTGGGCGGCGACGGCCGCCGGCTCGACGCCGTCCGGCAGCGCGACCACCGAGCGGGCGGAGGTCTTGAGCAGCTGCGCCCATCCGCCGTCGGTGCTCACCCCTGGGAACGCCTGGTGTGAGCAGTGCATGTCGTCCCCATCGCGACACGCACGGCACAGGCCGCACGTGATCAGGGGGTGCAGGATGACCGCGTCTCCCACCTCGACGTTGCTGACGGCGGCGCCGACCTCGTGGACCCAGCCGGCGTTCTCGTGCCCGATGATGTAGGGCAGTTCGATGCCGGACTTCTCCGCCCACAACCCTTCCCAGATGTGCAGGTCGGTGCGGCACAGTCCCGCACCGCCGATCCGAACGATCACGTCGAGCGGGCCCGTGATCTCCGGCTCCGCCACCTCGTCGAGCGACGGCCACTGCTCGTACTCGTGCAACCTGACAGCCTTCATGGATGCGCTCCTGGTCGTTCGGGTCGGGCGATGGGGATGCGGTGCCCCGTCCGGTCGCTGACGTCGGGTCAGCTCTTCGTCGCGAGCGGTCGGGTGACCGGCTCGCGCACCACGTCCGGGTCGATGCGACCGGTGTCGTCCCCGGTGCCGCCTGCGGCGTACCGGGTCTCGAGCAACCCGCGACAGAACCCGGCGTTGCCCTCGATCGACACGTTCACGGTACGGGCCCGGCGCAGGTGGTCGTCGACCTCGTCGGCAGGGACCACCGCTCCCCACACGTCGAGGAGCACCGGTGACTCCGGGGCGAGCGGCAGGCCGAGCTCGCTCCGGCGTGCCAGGAAGCGCTCGACCTCCTCGACCCCCGAGGGCAGGTCACCGAGCGAGGTGGTCGTGAGCGATGCGCGCGGTACGCCGGCGGCCAGTAGCAGCCCGGCCACGTCGTGGGGTGCGAGCCAGGTACGCCTTCCGGGTGAAGGTCCGTCGCAGCTCCTCGAGGTCTTCACCGTCGGCCAGACCTTCGAACGTGGACCCGAACCCGCGCTCCTCGGTGGCGCCCGTGGAGACCTCCTCGTCGACGAAGTGGTCGACCAGCCGCACCGCGACCTCGCGGACCCGGTCCCCGGAGCCGCTTCGAGCCACCGTTGCGCCGAGCGCGACCGGTACGTCGCCCGCAACTCATCGTG
>SKTG01000306.1 GCA_007118045.1 Nitriliruptoraceae bacterium | reverse complement strand
GTTCGCGGTCCTCCCGGGGCCGCGCGTTCCGTGTCCGGGCCCATGCGCCGTCGATCCGTACCGTCGATCCGTACGGTCGTGTCGCGCCGTTCGGATGCTCCACCGCGACCTGGACCGGGCCGGCCCGCGCCGCTGCCGCCCGCCCCCACGTCGCCATCGGCCGGCGGGACGCGGCCACACGACGACGTGAGCTCCGTGAGGAAACGATGCGCACCTACACGCCCAGCGCCAAGGACATCACCCGCGACTGGTACGTGGTCGATGCCGAGGGCCAGACCCTGGGCCGTCTGGCCACCCGCGTCGCGACCGTGCTGCGCGGCAAGCACAAGCCGACCTACACGCCCAACCTCGATGTCGGCGACCACGTCATCGTGGTCAATGCTGACAAGGTCGTCGTCAGTGGCGCGAAGGTCGACGACAAGCAGTACCGCACGCACTCCGGCTACCCCGGTGGGCTGCGGTCCGTGCCGTTCGCGACCATGCTGGAGAAGAAGCCGACCGTGATCGTCGAGCGCGCCGTCAAGGGCATGCTGCCCAAGACCAAGCTCGGCAAGGCCATGGGCGGCAAGCTCCGCGTCTACGCCGGCGCCGATCACCCGCACGCCGCGCAGCAGCCCAAGCCGCTGCCCGACCACGTCTGAGGAAGCACCCCATGGCGGACACGAACATCTTCACCGGGCGCCGCAAGGAGGCCGTCGCGCGAGCGCGCCTCGGCCGCGGCTCCGGGCAGCACACCCTCAACGGCAAGCCGCTCGAGGAGTTCTTCACCACGGAGAAGCTCCGCGCGCACGCGCTCGAGCCCTTCGGTGTGCTCGAGCAGGACGGCCAGTGGGACGTCGTGGCCCGCCTGCACGGCGGCGGCACGACCGGTCAGGCCGGCGCCCTGCGCCTGGCGATCGCTCGTGCCCTGGCCGCGGAGGACCCCGCGTGGCGTGGTCCGCTCAAGAGTGCCGGGATGCTCACGCGTGACGCCCGCAAGGTCGAGCGCAAGAAGTACGGCCTGAAGAAGGCCCGCCGCGCCCCGCAGTTCAGCAAGCGCTGAGCGACGACCGGTCCAGGCCGGTGCCAACACACACGCACGATGCCGCCTCCGCCACCGTCGGGGCGGCATCGTCGTGTGAGCGGGTCGCGACGACGAGCCCGTCGACCGCCCGGGTGCGGCGCCGGCGTCGAGCGTCGGACGGGCGCCGGCTCGCTGCTCCTAAGGTCGCTCACCGGCGACGCCGACCACGATCGGACCACGGCGTTGCGACCGACGTCGATCGGCGCGGGCCCTTCGGGCAGGCCCCACGAGCAGGAGGCGCAAGGTGAGCAGGATCTTCGGCACGGACGGTGTCCGCGGCAAGGCCAACATCGACCTCACCCCGGAGCTGGCGGTCGACCTCGGCCGGGGGCTGGTCACGCTCCTGCACGACGAGGGCGAGAAGCGTCCCTCCGTGGTGGTCGGACGCGACCCCCGGTGGTCGGGGGAGATGCTCGAGGCCGCGCTGGTGGCGGGGATCACCGCCGCCGGCGGCGACGCCGTCTGCGTCGGGGTGATGCCCACGCCCGCCGTGGCGCACCTGACCATGCACTCGAGCGCCGCGGCCGGCGCGATGATCTCCGCCTCGCACAACCCCGTCGGTGACAACGGCATCAAGTTCTTCGGCCCGGATGGGTTCAAGCTCACCGATCTGGAGGAGGAGCGGCTCGAGGCCATCATCGCCGAGGGCACGGGACGACGTCCCGACGGGGTGCGCATCGGTCGCCGCCTCACCGACCCCGCCGCGGTCTCGCGCTACATCGAACACCTCACCGCGATCGTCGACGTCGACCTGAGCGGGCTCAAGATCGTCGTCGACGGCGCGAACGGCGCTGCGTCCAACGTGGCGCCGCAGGTCTACCGCCAGCTCGGAGCCGAGGTCGTCACGCTCCACTGCCGCCCCGACGGCGCCAACATCAACGAGGGCTGCGGTTCGACCTACCCGGAGATCGTCGCCCAGGGGGTCGTCGAGCACGGTGCGGACGCCGGCATCAGCCACGACGGCGACGCGGACCGGTTGATCGCAGCCACGCACCAGGGCACCGAGGTCGACGGTGACGTGATCCTCGCGGTGCTCGCCCGGCAGATGCACCACCTCGGCACCCTGAACGCGGACACGGTGGCGACCACCGTGATGACCAACCTGGGTTTCAAGCACGCGATGGAGTCGCTCGGCATCGACGTGGTCGAGACCAAGGTCGGGGACCGCTACGTGCTCGAGGCGATGCGTGAGCGTGGGCTCAACCTCGGCGGCGAGCAGTCCGGCCACCTCATCGACCTCGATCACGCCACCACGGGAGACGGGCTCCTCTCCGCGGTCCGTTTGCTGTCCATCGTGCGCTCGACCGGGTCGCCCCTCGAGGAGCTGCGCTCCGTCATGACGCGACTGCCGCAGGTGCTGGTCAACGTGCCCGGGGTCGACCGCTCGCGCCTGGGGGAGGCCGAGCCGGTCTGGGACGCCGTCCGTGCCGAGGAGTCCCGGCTCGGTGAGGCGGGACGGGTGCTGCTGCGCCCGTCCGGCACGGAAGCCCTCATCCGCGTGATGGCGGAAGCGGAGTCGGAGGAGGACGCACGCTCCAGCGTCGACCGCATCGCCGGAGCGGTCCGCGAGCACCTCGCCGTCTGAGATGCGGTCGGCGTCGGGGGGACCGGGTGACCCCGACCCGTTAGCCTGCCGCACGGCCGGTATGGGAGGCACGGGATGGCGAGCAGAGGCGTGGTACTCGGGGGGCCGCACGCGGCGTTGCCCGAGCTCGCCCGGCAGGTCGAGGCGCACGGCTTCGACGCCGCCTGGGTGGCCGAGACCTCCCACGACTCGATGATCCAGGCCGCGGTGCTGGCGCAGGCCACCGAGCGCATCGACATCGGGACCAACATCACGCTGGCGTTCCCTCGCTCGCCGACGGTCACCGCGATGCAGGCATGGGACCTCAACGAGCTCTCCGGTGACCGTTTCGTCGTCGGGCTCGGCAGCCAGGTCAAGCGCATCATCGAGGAGCGGTTCTCGGCCGCGTTCGACCAGCCGGCCAAGCGCATGGCGGAGTACGTGCAGGCGATGCGGACCGTCTGGCGCATGGAACGGGGCGAGGACGCCACCTTCCGCGGGGACATCTACCAGGTGGTCCGGCCCGGTCTCACCGGCCCCGGCACCGCCACCGACCGTGCCCTGCCTCGCGTGAACGTGGCGGCGGTCGGGCCGAGGATGACGGCTGCGGCCGCCACGCACGCCGACGGCATCCTCGGGCACCCCTTCACCTCGGCCGCGTACCTCGCCGACGACGTGCTCCCCCGGATCGAGGAGGCGCTGGTCGACGCCGGGCGGTCGCGCGCGGACTTCTCGATCTGCCAGGGCGTGATCCTGTGCGTCGCAGATGACCGTGAGGTCGCGATCCGCGAGGCGAAACAACAGATCGGCTTCTACGGCACCACCCCGAACTACCGGGCCGTCTTCGAGTCGTACGGCGACGGTGCGCTGACCGACCAGCTCCGGCGGGTCTTCAAGCAGTCGCGCGCCGACCCGGGTGCCATGGCGGACGCCGTGCCCGACGAAGCCGTGGAACGCTACGCGGTCGCGGGCACCCCGGCGGAGGTGCGGGACCGGCTGCCCGCCATCGAGCAGCACGTCGACCACGTCATCCTGGGCGGAGCGTGGTTCGGCGTCGGGCCGGAGCGCCTGGCGGAGAACCTCCACGCCATCGTCGAGACCTTCGGCTGACCCACGGCGGGGCCGACCCCCACGGCGGTGCCGACCCCACGGCGGCGCTGACCCGACGGTGAGGCCCGCGCGGATCGTTGCGCTACGGGACGGTGCCGACCCGGGGGGCCACCGGCACGTGGGTCCAGCGCTCAGCCACCTCGGCCGGATCCGTCGACCACGCCAGGACCCGGGGTGGCTGGAGCCGTTGCCGGTGCCGCAGCCCGAGCACGGAGACGTCGGCCAGGAAGGTGGGCCGGGCGAAGACCTGGCCGTCGACGAGACAGCCGGGTTCCCCCACGAACTCGCCCCGGACGGTGATGGTGAGCCGGTCACCCCGCCGCAGCTCGACCCCCTCCGGCAGCGGCGTGCCAACCGTGCCGTCGCCGCCTTCGCCCTCCGCGGTGGCGTGTTCGGGGTTCCAGCCGCAGTCAACGGCGCCGCGCGCCCGCGAGTCGGTCAGGCCGACGAGGGTGACCGGCAAGGCACCCCGGTGCTCCACCTCGAACTCGACGACCGCAGTCGTGCCCGGCTCGAAGGGCACGACCTGCCAGGTCCGGCCGTCGTCGCGCTGGACGGCCAGTGAGGTGTCGCCCGCCTCGACCTCGCCGTGGTGCCCGGTGATGCGCACCCCCGAACCGAGCACCGTGACGGCCGTGAACGCCACGACCACGGCCGCGACCGTCCCGCGACGACCCCACCTCATGCTGTCACCTCGTCCACCCTCGACAGCCCTTCGGGGCGCGGCGTGGGCGCGGACGACGGTAACCGAGTTCGACCGAGTCCCGGCACGGAGCGGATCACCCGCGCGGTCCGCTCGGTCGGACCAGGGGCCGTCGCGAGACGCCGCCGGGACCATCGGTCGAGCGTTCGGCGCCGGCGCGGCGGCTAGGGTGGCATGTCGACGTCGTCGCCCCGGTCTCCGGCGACGGCCACCTCGGGACCGGGAGGGGCTCCACGTGTGCGGCATCATCGGCATCACCGGCCGGGACGACGCGATCGACGGCATCGTGGCGGGCCTCAAGCGCCTCGAGTACCGCGGCTACGACTCGGCCGGTGTCGTGGCCAACGACGGCCGTGACCTGCGCGTGGTCAAGCGCGCCGGCAAGCTCGAGCAGCTGACCGGCGCACTGGCCGGTCAGCCCCTGGCCTCCCGCGCCGGGATCGGACACACGCGCTGGGCGACCCACGGTGCGCCCACGGACCGCAACGCCCACCCGCACGTGGAGCCGGCGGGTCGCGTCGCGGTCGTGCACAACGGCATCATCGAGAACTACCAGAGCCTGAAGGCCGGACTCGGTGACGTGCGCTTCGCCTCGGACACCGACAGCGAGGTCGTGGCGCACCTGGTCGGCCGCGAGCTGGAGACCATGGACGCCCCCGACTTGTTCGACGCCGTCCGGCGCGTGCTGCCCCAGCTGCGCGGGGCGTACTCCCTGTGCTTCACCGCGCTGGACGACCCGGAGACGATCGTGGTCGCCAAGTACGAGGCACCGTTGATCGTCGCCCACGCCGACGGGGTGGGGTACTGCGCCTCCGACGTCACCGCACTGATCGCCTACACACGCGACGTCGCCGCCCTGCGGGACGGCCAGGTCGCCCGCATCTCACCGGACGGCATCGAGGTGACCGACGCGGAGGGTGCGCTCGCCGAGCCACACCGGTACACGGTGAACTGGGACCTCGATGCGGCGGAGAAGCAGGGCTACGACCACTTCATGCTCAAGGAGATCTTCGAGCAGCCGCAGGCGGTGCTCGACACCCTCCTCGATCGCTACACCGCACCGGAACCGGGGTCGTCGCCGAGGTTGCATCTCGACGAGCTACGGATCGACGAGCTGGATCTCGCTCGTATCGACAAGGTCTTCGTCCTGGCCTGCGGCACCTCACTGCACGCCGGGATGGTCGGCAAGCTCGCCATCGAACACTGGGCCGGCATCCCCGTCGACGTCGAGGTGGCCAGCGAGTTCCGCTACCGCGACCCGATCGTCGACCCGCACACGCTGGTCATCGCGATCAGCCAGTCGGGTGAGACCGTCGACACCATCGCGGCCGCCAGTCACGCCAGAGATCAGCGCGCACCCGTGCTCGCCATCTGCAACGTGGTCGGCTCGACCCTGGCGCGCGAGGCCGACGGGGTGCTCTACACCCATGCGGGTCCCGAGGTCGCGGTCGCGTCGACCAAGGCCTTCACGACCCAGATCGTGGGCAGCCTGCTGATCGGGCTCTACCTCGCGCAGGTCCGGGGCCGCATGTACGCCACCGAGACCGCGGACATCATCGCGCGGTTGCAGCAGATCCCGACGGCGCTGGAGCGGGTGCTCGAGCTCGACGGGGAGATCCGTGAGCTCGCGGAGCGCTACAAGGACACCGACTACACGATGTTCATCGGGCGTCACGCGGGACTCCCCATCGCGATGGAGGGTGCCCTCAAGCTCAAGGAGATCAGCTACCTCCACGCGGAGGCGTTCCCCGCCGGCGAGATGAAGCACGGGCCGATCGCGTTGATCGAGCCCGGGTCGCTGGTGGTCGCGCTCGCGTCCGCCGGGCACGTCTTCGCCAAGATGGTGTCGAACATCCAGGAGGTGCGCGCTCGTGGCGCCTCGGTGCTGGCGCTCGGCACGGACGGTTCGACCGCGGAGCTGAAGGAACACGCGGACCACGTGCTGACGCTGCCGGAGGCGCCCCACGAGCTGGCGGGCCCCGTGCTCTCGGTCGTCCCACTCCAGCTCGTCAGCTACCACGTCGCCACCCTGCGCGGCGAGGACGTCGATCAGCCGCGCAACCTGGCCAAGACGGTCACCGTCGAGTGAGCGTCCCCGCCACCCGGAGAAGCCGGCTGAGGTCGTGAGCCCGTCGGTCCGCCTGGCCTGCCCGGAGCCGGCCGCGGTCGTCGTGGCGCCGGCAGTAGCCTCGTGACCTCCGAGGAGGAACGGTGGAGACGTTGGGTGACGTCGCGGACGTACCGCTGCTGACCGC
>SKTG01000172.1 GCA_007118045.1 Nitriliruptoraceae bacterium | reverse complement strand
CCTCCTGCTGGGCGGTTTCGTCGGCCGCGCGCTGTGCGGCCTCCTCGGCCCGCCGCTGTGCCTCCTCGGCCCGCTGGCGCGCCGCTTCCTCGGCCCGCTCGCGCGCGGCTTGCTCGGCCCGACGCCGCTCCTCTTCCTCGCGGCGCTCGCGCTCCCGGGTCCGCTCCAGCTGCTCCTCGAGCTCGACCTCGCGCGCCGAGGCACGCTCGACCAGCTGTGCGGCCTCCGACTCGGTCAGCTCCAGGGAGTCGAGCAGTTCGCGTTGGCGGCGCACGTCGGTCTCGATCTCCGCGGCCACCCCGGCCGCGACGTCGCGCAGCGCCTCGACCACCTCCAGGGTTGCGGTCGCGTCCAGCGAGGTCTGCATGGCGATGCCGCGCGCCCGTGCCGTGTCCTCGGCCTGCTCGTCGCGCTCCTCGCGCAAGCCTGCGACCGTCTCGACGGTCTCGTCCTGTCGTTCGAGGATCACCTGCAGGTCGCGTAGCACGGCCGCGAACGCGCTCGGGTCGTTCACTCCCTGCACGGCCTCGATGACCAGCTCGCCGTGGCGGGCACCGGACGAGCCGAACTTGAACGTGTGCACGACCTGCTCCTCGAGGAGCGCGGCCTCGACCTCGAGCTCCGCCTCGAGCGTCGCGAGCAGCTGCGCGGCGTCCTCGTGCGCTACGGCCCCGTCGTCACGCTCGGTCTCAGCCTCCTCCAACGCGGTGGTCGCCAGTACGACCTGGCCCTCGGCCTGGTGCAGACGCGCCCGGGCGTCCTCGAGCCGTGCGCCGATGCGGGCCAGCTCGACCTCCGCCGCCTCGACGTCATCGGCCGCCCCCACGAGCTCGCGCTCCAGCTCCTCGCGGTGCTCGCCGGCGTCCTCGACCCTCGCCTCGACCTCGGCGCTCGACGGTGGGTCCGCGGCCGCGACCGTGGGGGTCAGCAGAGCCGTGAGGACCAGGGAGACGGACGCCAGGGCAAGCGCTCGCCGTCGCCGCCCACCGTGGCCGACGAGTGCCACCGTTTCCCCCAGGCCGTGCGCGTGGCCGGTCCGCCCGCCGGTCTTCCTCTCCCTCGGTCACGACCGGCCACGACTTGAGGGGCGGACCCGGTGAGCGCTGCGCTCGCCCGGAGCATCTGGTAAGAGACGACTACCAGCTCGACGGGAGCGATCCATGGCCACCAAGCACTTGATCGGGCTCCTCCTCGGGATGGAGGAGGACTGGTCCCGGACCTTCGAGGAGCTCGTCCGACGGCTCGACCTGCGGATCGAGCACGGCGGCGAGACCCACCGCTACGAGACCGAACGGATCACGATCGAACCGTTCGACCTGCGCGCCAAACCCCGCTACGACCTGGTCGTCGACCGGCTCGCGCACTGGTACTACGTCCCGCGCGAGTGGCTGAAGAAGGTGGCGCTGATGGACGGCGTCTACCTCATGAACAACCCGTTCACCTTCCAGTCGATGGAGAAGCACGCGGCCTACTGCGCCATGATGCGGCTCGGGCTGCGGGTGCCGGAGACGTGGCTGCTGCCGCAGAAGAGCCCACCGGAGGACGCGCGGTTCGCCTACACGGCCGACCGGTACAACCAGCCGTTCGACCTGGAGGAGGTCGCCGGCAGGATCGGCTACCCGCTGTTCATGAAACCGTTCGACGGTGGTGCCTGGGTCGGTGTCAGCCGCATCGACGACCCCGACGAGCTGCGGCGCTGCTACGACGAGTCGGGTCAACGGATCATGCACCTGCAGGCCGCCGTCGACTTCGACGTGTTCGTGCGCAGCCTCTCGATCGGCGGCGACACGATGGTCATGCGCTTCGAGCCCGATCGCCCCCAGCACGACCGCTACCAGGTCTCCCACGATTTCCTCACCGCCCAGGTCGGCCAGGAGGTCACCAGGATCGGGCGCATCGTCAACGCCTTCTTCCGCTGGGAGTTCAACTCCTGCGAGACCCTGGTGACCGGCGACCAGGTCCACCCCATCGACTACGCCAACGCGTGCCCGGACGTGTCGCTGACCAGCCTGCACTACTACTTCCCGTGGGCGATGAAGGCCCTGCTGCGGTGGGCGGTCTTCTGCACCACGACGCGCCGGCCGATGCGCATCAACCTCGACCCGATGCGCTGGTTCGAGGCCGCCGACGAGGAACGGTCCTACGAGGACCGGTTGGCGGCGTGCGCGGAGCTCGCCGACGAGTACTTCGACCAGCAGGTCTACGAGGAGTTCTGCGCGGAGCACCTCGGCCACCTCGACGAGGTGACGGCGGAACTGATCGCCGATCGCTGGTTCGACGACCTGCTCGTCGAAACCGTCCGGACCACCTTCCCCGAGCACGAGCACGAGAAGTTCGTGGCCCACTACCGGGGCCTGCTCGGGGCCTGGCTCGAGGACCAGCCGTTGACGCAGCCGCGCGGCTGACCGGCGTTCCACAGAGGGGTGTTCCCCGCGCTGGTGTGCATCCGGCGAGTCGCGCGACCCTCGAGCCGCCACCGGTGTGGGAGGCAGCGGCGTCAGCCGGCGTGCAACGTGACCTGCGAAGCCGCCCGGTCCGCGATCCGCAGCGTGGTCTCCAGGTCCGGGTGCCGGACGACGATCATGCCGTCTCCGATCAGGGTCTGCCGCCAGTCCCGCCGCGGGGCACCGACCGGCAGCAGTTCGACCGCGGCGACGTGCTCTCCGTGGTCGTCGAGCAGCTGTGAGAGCCCCTCAACGCCCGTGATGTGGCCCGTGCCGCGTGCACGCTTGAAGATGCTCGCCGCGTTGTAGCGACGCTCGAGCGGCTGTGGCAGGCGCCCGTGCACGACCGCGTGGGCCCAGCCGGCGAACAGGTCGCCGTCCGTGGCGTAGTTCATGACGTCGACCGTGCGCCCACCGGGGGAGCGGGCTCCGATCTCGCCGAACACCACCTCGCCGTCCGCCTTGCGGTACCACTCCATGTGGGTGAACCCGGCCTCGAAACCCAGCGCGGCCAACACCGCCCGTCCCATCTCGCGACCGGCGGCGAGCTCCGGGCGGTCGAGGTCGCGCAACGCCACCGTCACCGGGCTGATCCACTCGTTCTGCATCGTCACGAGCGGGCGCGGGCGGTACCAGCACACGTTCTCGAAGAGCACCTCGCGGCCGGCGCAGACGGTGTCGTAGGTGAACTCCTCGGCCTCGATGAACTCCTCGACGCTGACCTCCGTCACGTGGCGGACGAGGTCGACCGCCCGATCGAGCTCCTCACGGGTCTCGACCCGGTGGGTGTCGGCCGAGCCGGCGCCGGAGATCGGCTTGACGATCAGCGGGAAGCCGATCCGCTCGGCCGCCTCGTACACGCCGGCCACGGTGTGGGTGGCGGTGTGCCAGGGGGTGCGGATGCCTGCGGCGTCCAGCGTGCGCTTCATGAGCTCCTTGTCCCGGAACGGCAGCGTCCGCTCCACGCTCATGCCGGGTAGGCCCAGGGCCTCCCGGATGCGGGCGGCCAGGAGCAGGTAGGGCTCCCAGAGGCACTCCACGCGGTCGATCGTCACCTGTGCCGCCAGCCCTCGGACCGCCTCGAGCACGGCCCCCTCGTCGTCCAGGCGGCCGACGTGCACGTGATGGGCGAGGCCGGACCTGACGGGTCCCGGCAGCGCATCCCACGGTTGGTCGCCCAGCCCGATCACGCTCGTTCCGGTGTCGGCGAGCGCGCGAGCGAACAGGGCCATCTCGTCGGGGTAGCCAGGGGAGATGAACAGCACGGACACAGCTCGGCCTTCCTCGGTCGTGGCCACGCGGGTCGCGGACCGCTCGGTCCGCCCCGGCGCCGCGGTGGCGGCGGTTACCATCCGCACATGAACGTCATCTTCGTCGAACCGTTCTTCCCCGCCAACCAGCGGGAGTTCGTCCGTGGCCTCGTCGAGGCCGGTGCGACGGTCATCGGCATCGGCGAGTACCACCACGATGCCTTCGACCCGGACCTGCGCGACTGGCTCCACCACCACGAGGTGGTGTCGTCGGTCACCGACGTCGGCGCCATGACGGACGCCGTGCGACGCATCCAGGACCAGTTCTGGGTCGATCGGCTGGAAGCCACCATCGAATCGCACACCCTCCCAGCCGCGCAGGTCCGCGAGGCCTGCTCGATACCGGGCACGTCGGTGCACGCGACCTGGTTGTGTCGGGACAAGCCGTCGATGAAGCAGGTGCTCCGTGAGGCTGGGGTGCCGACGGCGGCCTCGGCTGCCGTGGACAGCGCCGCTCAGGCCCACGCCTTCGCCGACGAGGTCGGCTACCCGCTGATCGTCAAACCGCGGGCCGGCGCCGGAGCCTCCGGCACCGTGCGGGTGGCCAGCCGCGACGAGCTCGACCGAGCGCTCGCGACCTTCGGCGCCGAAGGCACAGACTCCATCGCGGTCGAGGAGTTCGTGGAGGGCCACGAAGGCTTCTACGACACGATCACCGTCGACGATCGCATCACGTACGACTTCGTCTCCCACTACTACCCGAACGTGCTCGAGGCGATGCGCACGCGCTGGATCTCGCCGCAGTTCGTCGCCACCAACCGGGTGGAGACCGCGCCGGATTACGCGGAGCTGCGCGAGCTCGGGCAGCGGGTCGTGTCCGCGCTCGGCATCGGCACGGCCGCCACCCACATGGAGTGGTTCTTCGGACCGAAGGGGTTGCGCTTCAGCGAGATCGGCTGCCGGCCCCCCGGGGTCCGTGCCTGGGACCTCTACGCCGCCGGCAACGAGATGGACATCTACCGCGCCTGGGCGGACGCGATCGTCCACGGCGGGACCGATCAGCGTCCCAGCCGGGCCTACGCCACCGGGATCGTCGCTCTGCGACCCGATCGCGACGGGCACATCTCCGGCTACTCCGGGGTCGACGAGGCGCAGGCCCGGTACGGCGAGTGGGTCCTCGATGCCCACTTCCCCGAGCCGGGAACGCCGACCCAACCCATCGAGGCCGGCTACCTCGCCAACGCCTGGGCACGGCTGCGACACCCCGACTACGACACCCTGCGAGGGATGCTCGACGACATCGGACAGCTCGTCCAGGTCCACGCCCGGTGAGCGCCGTCTCAGAACGGCCCAGGCGCGAGCTCTTGCCACGATGGTCAAGAGCGCTGAGGGTGTCGCGATGACGTCGACGACGGCCGGCGCCGTCGACCACCTCGTGGACACCACCGTCGAACGCGGCACCGGGGTGGTCAGGTTGCTCGGCCCGCAGCGCCTCGCACCGACCGTCGCCGCGGAGCTGCGCGAGCTGGCGCCCGACGGTCCCGTCGCGGCGGTCACCGCGGGGTGGGGCGACCGCGAACGCGACGATGCCGAGCTCGATGCGATGCTGGACGGGCGGACGATCAACCTCGAGCTGCACCACCGCCAGCTCGACGTCGCGGAGCGTGATCCCGAGCTGGCCGTGGCGCGACGCGTCCTCCACGGCCAGCTCACGGAGATGGGCGAGCTCTACCTCGTCCGGCTGGGGCACGCCATCTCCTCGGTGGCCCACCTCCAGCGGCTCGGTGGGCGCGGCTCGGACGTCGCCGACGAACTCGAGGACGCGATCGAGGTCATCCGCCGGCTGGACGATCGCCATCTCGATCGTGTGATGGAGGCGCGGTCCCGTTTCGAGGACCGGTGGGCTACCGCTGAGCGCCCGGACGTCGCGCGCCATCGCGCCGAGGTGGCCGAGCTGCTCACCTCCTCCGCGGCTGTGGTGATCGCCGGCGGCCGCGTCGACGTCCTGCTCGATGGCCTCCGCCGGTTCGACGTTGCAGCCAGCCTGGACGACCGGCCCGTGGTGGCCTGGTCGGCGGGGGCGATGGCGTTGGCCGACCGGGTGGTGCTGTTCCACGACCACGCCCCGCAGGGTGACTCCGCGACCGAGGTGCACGACCACGGGCTCGGGCTCTACCACGGGATCGTGGCGTTCCCGCACGCCCGGACGCGTCTGCGGCTCGACGACCGTGACCGCATGATCCGCCTCGCACGCCGCTTCGCGCCAGCTCGATGCGTGTTGCTCGATCCCGGCACGCGCGTGGCCGATGCCCGTCGCAGCGACGCACCCCTCACCGAGGTCGCGTGGCTGGATCAGGACGGGGCGACCGTGCGCCACCCAGGCTCGCTCCCGGGGACCTCGGACCAGTGAGCGGTGCGACCCGTCCGGCCCCTGGGCGTCCGATGGCGATCGAGCGCCTCCAGACGTGCCCGCTCTCCGGGGACGAGATCGATCGCTTCCTCGCGACGCACGAGGTCCCGATCATCGAGGGCGAGTGCGCTACGTTCCTCTATCGCGGCGAGGCGGACGCCGTGCGCCTCGTCCACCGCATCGTCGAACTGCCGGAACGGTTGCCGTTCCACCGCCTCGAGGGCACCGACCTGTGGTACCTCGTCCTGGAGCTCCCCGCCGAATCCCGCGTCGAGTACCGCCTCGAGGTCACGCGGGGCCGCGAGAGTCACGAGCTCGACGATCCGCTCAACCCCCAGCGGGCCTCCAACCCGTTCGGCTCCAACGCCGTCTGCTACGGGGCGGGTTACGAGACCCCCGCCTGGGTGCACCACGACCCGGAGGCGCGTCCCGGCCGGCTGGAGGAGCTGAGCCTGCCGAGCCGGGCGCTCGCACGGGACTGCCCGGTCACGCTCTACTTCCCCGCGCGGTTCCGTACCACCGCCCGCTACCCGCTGCTGATCGTGCACGATGGCGGCGACTACCTGCGGTTCGCCGCCGCGAAGACCGTGCTCGACAACCTCATCCACCGGCTGGACGTGGCCGAGCTCGTGGTGGCCTTCCTGCACCCGGGTGACCGGCTGACGGAGTACCCGGACGACGAGGGGCACGCCCGGTTCGTGACCGAGGAGCTGGTGCCGCACCTCGAGGACGAGCTCCCGCTGGTGGGGCAACCGAGCGGACGGGGCCTGATGGGTTCGAGCTTCGGGGCCGTCGCGTCCCTGTCCACCGCCGTGCGCTACCCCGACCGGTACGGATCGTTGCTCCTGCAGTCGGGTTCGTTCGTCTTCACCGACATCGGCGCCGACCACGGCGGTGGTCCGGTGTTCGACCCCGTCATGGAGTTCGTCAACCGCTACCGGGGGCAACCGACCCGCGTCGCCGATCGGGTGTTCGTCAGCTGTGGGACCTACGAGCCGCTGATCGTGCGTAACCGGGCGATGGTGCCGACCTTCCGTTCGACCGGTATGGAGGTCCGGTTCGTCGAAGCCCGGGACGGGCACAACTGGGAGAACTGGCGGGATCGGCTGCGTGACGGGTTGTCGTGGTCGTTCCCCGGTCCGCACCGCTTGTACTACGAATGAGGGACGCGCTGGAGGTTGCGTGAGCGAACGGTGAGGTGAAGGCGACGACGTGAAGGTGGTCACGTGAAGGCGAGCGAGCGGTGGTACTCCGAGCGGCTGGAGCGGGAGATCTCGCTCGTTCGCTGGGGAGCGTTCGGGACACCCGTGCTGCTGTTCCCGACCGCCGGCGGCGACGCCGACGAGGTCGAACGCATGGGGGTGGTCGAGGCGTGCGGCGGCCTCCTCGCCGACGGCCGCATCAAGCTCTACTCGTGTGACAGCGTCGCGGGGCAGGCGCTGGCCAACCGTCAGGGCTCGCCCGAGCACCGGATGTGGTTGATGGATCGCTTCCACGCGTGCATCGCCGAGGAGGTCGCCCCCGCGATCCGGGCCGACTCGGGGGGCGGACCGCACGAGCTCGTCGCAGCTGGCGCCTCGATCGGCGCGTTCAACGCCATCGCGGTGCTGTGCCGGTACCCGCAGGTGTTCAGCCACGCCATCGGGATGAGCGGCACCTACGATCTGCAGCCGCTGCTCGACGGTCGCTTCACCGACCACCTGTACTTCGCCTCGCCTCTGCACTTCCTCCCGGGGCTCGAGGGCGAGCATCTCGATCAGCTCCGTCGGCGGTTCGCCATCATCGCCTCGGGCGAGGGGGCCTGGGAGAACATCGGCGAGTCCTGGCGGATGGCCGAGGCCCTGGGCAACAAGGGGGTGCCCAACCGGGTCGATGCCTGGGGACCGGACTTCGAGCACGACTGGCCGACGTGGCACCGGATGCTGCCCCAGTACCTCGACGAGCTGTCCCCGTCCGCTTGACGGCGGTGCGGCTGGGACTACGGTCTGACACATCGAGGGGGCGGATGGTGGATGGCATGAGTTCCACACTCGAGGCGTCCGTGACCGCTCCTTCGGACCACACGGTCCTGTTCTACGAACGGGACCGGTTCCTCAGCGAGTGCGTCGCCGGATACCTCCGGGAGGGGCTCGCGGAGGACCGTGACGTGATGGTCATCGCGACGGCGCCGCATCTGCGCGCGTTCGACGCACTGCTCGAGCGACCCGCGTGGCAGGGCGGTGGCGACGCTCGACTGACGATCCTCGACGCTCACGACACGCTGGAGGAACTGCTCCGCGACGACGTCCTGGACCTCGGGCGACTCCGCGAGCGCGTCGAGCCCTGGTTGGCTGCCGCCAACCGGTCCGGCCGCGAGCCCCGCATCTACGGCGAGATGGTGGCCCTGCTGTGGGACGACTCGCAGTTCGAACGTGCCGTGCAACTCGAGGCACTCTGGAACCGGTTGGGAAGATCGTTCTCGTTCAGCCTGTTGTGCGGTTATCCGATGAGGGGCTTCGGCGATCACGCCGGCGGTGACGGCTTCCTCGATGTCTGCCGACAACACAGCGCCGTCACCACCGAGAGTTATTCCCGGCTTCGCGACGAGCGCGAGGGCCCCGGATCCATGGTGGTGCTGGACGGCGGCTCCCCGGGTGGCCACATCCACCTGGATTGACCGAGGGTCGCCTCGAGGTTGCGGTCAGGTGGTCAGGGCGGACGTCCTCTGCATGGTCGAGAACGTGTGAGCTGCCGACGCGCGGGCTGCCTCGACGTCGGGTGAGGATGGTCGTGGTCGTGGTCGAGGGCGAGGGGCAAGGCACACCCGACGCGATCGGGTTCGGGGAGAAGCTCCTCGGGCTGCTCGAGACCGGAAGCTTCACCACCTCGTACAAGTACGCACTGCTGCTCGCGCTCCTGGACGAGACGCTGGAGCGGACGCGACCGGACGGCTCCCCGCCGACCGTCCTGTCGGGGCGGGAGCTCGGACGCCGGGTCTTCGAGCTGTACTGGCGGCAGGCCCGACCGTTCGCCGACGCGGGACCGCTGCGTCAGTCGGGCATGCGCGACATCGTGGTCAAGCTCGCGGAGCTGCGGCGGGAGCTCGCCCTGCCGGAGCACGTGTCGGTGGACGAGGCTCGGCGACGGCACGCGCTCGAAGTACGGCGCGTGGAGCGCGACGTGGTGGCCACGGTGATCCGCTACCCGATCCCGCGGCTGCAACGCTTCGTCACCGGCAGCCAGTACGTCGAGGACCGGTTCGTCTACGACATCGGCTGGTCCGAGCACGTCACGACCGCACGGGTGCATCGCGCCGACTTCGACGACCGGCTGCACCTGGCACCACGCGCGGGACAGCATCTGATCGCGCTCTCGGGGCTGCTCCGACCCGTGGTCGAACGGGAGTGGTTGCGCCACGTCGCGCGGCGCAACGAGCACCAGGTCGAGGAGCTGCGGCTCGAGGCCTTCCTGTTCGGCAGTCAGCGCGTCTCCCTCGAGCCGGTCATGCGTCCGCTGCTCGAGCTGCAGGCCGGCCGTTGCTTCTACTGCGACCGCGAACGGGATGGCTTCGAGGTCGACCACTTCCTGCCCTGGTCGCGGCTGCCTGACGACCGACTCGACAACCTCGTCGTCGCCCATGCGCGCTGCAACAACGCCAAACGCGTCGCGCTGGCGGGGCTCGAGCACCTCGCCCGGTGGTCGCAGCGGTTCGAGCCTGGTTCGAGGATCGATCGACGGCTCACGGAGGTCGCGGAGGCCACCCGCTGGCCCCGTCATCGTGCGAGGACCGCTGCCGGTGCTCGCGGGCTCTACTTGCACCAGCCGGCCGGCACGCTCCTCTGGGCCGAGCGTCAGCGGGTCGAACCGCTCGACGCCGATCGGTTGCGGGAGGTGTTGCTCGCCGGCCCGCTCGCCGCCGAGGACCCCGGCACCTACGAGCCTCGCTGACCGGGTCGTCCCACGCGCTCCAGCCGCTGACATCGAGATCACCGACGGCGCGACGAGGATGGGGAGCGGTGTCCCTCGAAGGCCCCGACCACCTCGGCGGTGGCGTCATGGCTGAGGCCGCCAGCCTCGTCCACAAGGGAGAGCGAACGGGATCGGCTGGTCTGGGCGCCGTCCTCCAAGATGTGGGTGCGCGAGCGGGCACGGGGCGTCGAGGAGGCCGGTGATGGCGGTCTGTGAGGACTGCGACCAGGAGATGCTGCAGGCGAGGACCTGCACCGTCGACGCGGTGATCCTCCAGGGTCACCGCTACACACGCGGTCGGGCGTTTCCGGGTGCTCCCGACGGCCGCTGCGGGGACTGCGGGGTCACCGAGGATGCGTACCACCACCTCGGGTGCGACATGGAGGACTGCCCGCGGTGTGGGAGGCAGCTGATCTCGTGCGGCTGCACGTGGGCGGACGAGGAGACCGAGGACATGATGGGTGTCGTCGGCGACACCGTCGTCTACCCAGCTGCGCTGCGCGGGTTGCGGATCCCGCCCGATGCCGACGAGCCGTGGGCCTGAGCCGGACCCGTGTCGGGACCGCTCCGCTGCGCCGTGGGCGCGCCCAACGGATCCATCACCCGGCCGCGTGGGCTCGGCCGGAAGCCGGCCGGCGGGGCTGTCGGTGCGACGGGTGAGTAGGGTCGCCGTGGCGGCCCGAGCCGTGAAGGCGCGACCGATCGATGCGGAGGACGTGGATGTCTGCGGAGGTTGCCCGCGGTGTTGCCTTCCCGGTCGGAACCGACGGCTCACGGAGCACCTCGAAGCTCGGTCGCGGGGTGGTGGCCGACGCGTTGCGCGAGGTCGACCCGGCCGGGGCACGTGCCGCAGAGCGCGAGACCAACTGGCGCTCCGGCTACATCACCCACCTGCGACGGCTCACCGAAGCCGGACTGAGCTCCAGCGACGCGGCGCTGGCGATCGCTCGGGCCGGCCTCGCGTCGACGCACGAGCGCATGCGGGTGATCGATCGGCACGGCAACGACCACGAACTCACCAGTTCGCTCGCCGCCCCGGCAGCTCGTGGGTTGAGTACCGTCTCGGTCACCGGTCAGGGCGAACCGGTGACCGAGCTGACCATCCCGTACCGTGGGCGCCGGCTCGCCGGTGAGGCGCTGCGACGCCAGTTGGACACCTGGGTGGCCGACGGCGTGATCGAACCGTCGTGTGCCGCTGCCGTCGGACATGTGATGGCCAACCCCGGGTGGTTGTCGCTGGACGGCACGACGGTGATCGTGCTCGGTGCGGGCGCGGAACTCGGACCCTTGCGAGCCCTGCTCTCCTGGGGTGCGACCGTGGCGGGTGTCGACCTGCCGGATGCGGCTATCTGGTCGAAGGTGCTGACCGCCGCGCGCGAACGGTCCGGGACGCTGCTCGTTCCCGTGGCTGCGGAGGCGGTACCCGACGCTGACGATCATCACGTCGCCGACCAGGCCGGCATCGACCTGATCGCCGAGGTGGCCGAGGCCGCCGACTGGGTGGTCGGACTGCCGGGACGCCCGGTGCTCGGCACCTACGCCTACGCGGACGGTGGGACCCACGTGCGGGTCTCGCTGGCTTCCGACATGGTCGGTCGACGCGTCGCCGCGGCTCGCGACGACCTCGCGCTCGCTTTCCTCGCGACCCCGACCGACGTGTTCGCAGTACCTGGCGAGGCGGTCGCGCACTCGGTCCGCGCCTACGAGCAGCGTTCTCGGCGAGCGAAGCTGGTGGGCCGTCCACTGCGCACGGTCTCCGGCGGGCGCTTGCTGCGCCGCAACTACGCGCCTGGCGTCGATCCCGGGATCTGCGACGCGCTGGTCGCCCAGCAGGGTCCGAACTACGCGTTGGCGAAACGGTTGCAGCGGTGGCGCGCCGCGGTGGCCCGCGCCGACGGCACGCCCACCTCGCTGAACGTGGCTCCCTCGACCCGGACCCGGTCGGTGGTCAAGAACCGGGTGCTGGCGGCGGCGTACGCCGGCGCCCACCGCTTCGGCATCGAGATCTTCGAGCCCGAGACCAGCAACGCGCTGATGGCGGCGCTGCTCGTCCACGACGTGCAGACCGGTGGTGGGCCCGACCACGACCATCCGTGGCAGGACGAGGCCCATGCCGCCGCCCACGGAGGGCTGTGGCGGGCTGCCTACGCGCCACGCAGCGCGCTCGGGCTCGCGACGGTGCTGGGCATGGCCAGCCGCGGCTGACGCTCGGGACCGCCAGCTCGTTCCCCGACTGGATCTTGCTGCCGACGTGGCGTTCGAAGCTCGCGGCGCTCGGCATCCATCAGCACTGAGCGGAACCACCCGACCTCGTGCGCTGGGCTGGCGCCCGCCGAGCGCCGCAGCCGGGCCGGCAGGATGCCGGTCACGTGGCGGTGCGACGCTCGGTCCGAGCGCATCGTCGCGACGTCAGCCCTTGTCCACCGCGATCGTCGTGACGTCAGCCCTTGTCCACCGCGATCCGCTTCGCGGGCTCGGGCTGCGGCGCGGGGACTCGGATCTCGAGCATCCCGTCCTTGTAGGTGGCGGAGATGTCCGCTTCGGTGACACCCTCGGGTAGCGGCAGCGACCGGACGAAGGAGCCGTAGCGCAACTCCTTGCGCACGTACCCGCGCTCCTCGCGCTCCTCCTCCTGCCGGCGCTCCGCTTGGATGTGGAGCAGACCGTCGGCGACCGTGAGGTCCACGTCCTCATCCGGGTCGATCCCCGGTAGCTCCGCCCGGATCACCAGGATCCCGTCCTCGTAGAACTCGTCGACCTGCACGAGGTCGGCCGGCGTCCACTCGCGAGTGGGTGCCAGGTGTTGTGGCGTCGAGAACGCGCGCATCCACTCGCCGAGGGTGCGATCGAGCCGCTCGAGGACATCGAGGTGCTCCATCCGTGGCTCACGTCGTAACAGGCTCGTCATCGTGCTCCTCCTTCGTTGGATACCTCGAGCCTGAACCCGTCCTCGTCAGCTGACCAGGGGCCTTGGCCCCAACCCCAGGGTTCACTTCGGGGCACAACCGGAGAGGGTGGGGCGTGGGGTGGCACGCCCGGGAGCCGGTTCGCGCAGATCGGCCGCGACCTCGAAGGGTCGGTCGTCGGTCTCCATCGGTGCTCCCTTGGGTCCCGTGTCCGATCTGGGTGGACCGAGGACGGTGACGGGACCTTCGCCTCTCGTCACCGGAGCTCGTGCGGGTGAGAGTCGAAGCTGCCTCGCGACGACCGCAGGAGGGGACCGATGGATCACGCCGAATCGGGATCGCCGGTCCCTGACCCCGCCCTGTTGATCGATCGCTACCTCCCGCTCTTCGACGTGACCGTGCGCGAGCACCTCGTCATCGAGGCACCGCTCGAGGTCACCTGGCGAGCGCTGTGCGAGCTGGATCTCATGCAGGTCCACACCCCACTGATGGACGCGGCGATGCGGGTTCGCGGCCTCCCGGCTGCCATCGCCGGGGCGTTCGGCAGGTCGCAACCACCCGAGGAGATCCCACCGAAGCTGACCCTCCAGGGCGATGGGCCCGGACTCCCGGGTTGGCTCCCGCTGGGCGACAACGAACCCCAGGAGCTCGCCTTCGGCGCCATCGGCCGGTTCTGGCAGCCAGAGATCGACTGGTACGACATCGACCAGCTGGTCCCCGAAGGTGCCGAAGGGTTCGCCGCCTTCGACCAGCCCGCGTGGGGCCGGATCGCCGCAGCCTTCACGCTGCGTCCCTACGGCGAGCACCGCACACTCGCGTCGTACGAGGCGCGGACGGCGACGCCGGACCCCGACTCGGCCAGCCGCTTCCGTCGGTACTGGCGCGTGGTGCATCCCTTCGTGGGGCACATCATGCGCGCGACCCTCGATCAGCTACGCGCCGACGCCGAACGTCGAGCCCGGACGGTGTCGCCCGCGGATGCCGGGATCGGGTGAGAGGCCGCCCCGAGGGTCCGCGGGTCCATGACGTCGGAAGGTGGGGTCCGCGTCGGGCTGGGCCGATCGGGTTCCTCGACGTCGGACGCTGGGTGGCCGGCTCCGGCCGTCAGGTGGCGCGGTTTCCGGCCGTTAGGTGGCGCGGTTCCCGGCCGCTGGGTGGCGCGCCTTCCGGCCCCAGGTAGCGCAGGCAGGCCGGCGGCCATTGGCGGCCATTGGCGGCCATCGACGGTCACCAAGGACGATGGTCGAGTTCTGGCGTGCATGCAATGTCGTCCAACGGTGCGGGAGCCAGGTCACCGGGGATGTCCACATCCCTCGTCGAGGATGCTTGTCGAACATAGGTTCGTGCGTTACGGTGCATCCGACATCATCCAGCACAGCGTCGCAGCTGTGGGAGGCGGTCGATGGAGAACCCGTGGGGACTGGTCGGAGATGCGGCGAGCGACCGCGCGCGCGGCCACCTTCACGAACGTGAGGCGAGGTGGTCCCGCGGCCGGGCAGGGCGACGGCGTCGTTGGCACCACCATGCTGGGTTGTGGGCCAGGAGGCGGTGGCGCGCCCGGCCGATCGCTGCGTGGCTGGCTGGCACGCGGGAGGGCCGAGGCTGGTGGCAGCCCGCGCTGACCGAGGCCTCGACGACACGCCCGGTCCCGGCCCCGTCCTCGGGTCGCCCCTCCTCGGGCCGTCAGGCCAGCTCGGCCGAGTCCCCTGCGGCCCCCGCCCGGAGGTCCGCTGCTTCCGCGGCCGGCCCAGGGAGGTCGGCTTCGTCTGGTTCCGACCGTTCCTCGGTCGCCGGCAGCCCACCCGGGACGTCCACGCCCTCCGTGGAACTGGGAGCGCAGGGTCACCTCGTGGCAGGGCCGTTGGAGGAGCTGGTTCGGGCGGTCGATGCGGCCTCGGAGCTCGACCTGAACGTCTTCTCGGACGAGGGGTTGCGAACCCTGTTGCGCGGGCTCCAGTCGCAGATGGACCGGCTCGCTGCCCTACGTGCGAAGGTCACCGGGGATCTGACCGCCCGCGCCGCCGCGGCGGCCCCCAAGGGCCGTGAGGCGTCCGCGGCGCAGCGGTCGCGCCAGTTCCTCCATGAGGAGCTCAACCTGTCGCCCTCGGAGGCCAAGAACACCACGGAGACGGGCCGCAAGCTGCGCGGGGCACCGGACACCGCCAACCGCTTCGGTTCGGCTCAGTTCGGTCAGGCGCACGCCAAGGTCATCACCGATCCCCCACCCAGGTCGACCCGATACACCGTGAGGAGTTGGAAGCGTTGCTACTGGACGAGGCCAGCGAGGTCGACCCGGTCGAGCTCGGACGGATCGCGCGACGCGAAGTGGCCCGCCGCGACCCGACCTCGGCAGAGGAAGCGGCGCAACGTCGCCACGAACGCCGGTCCGGCTCGGTGGTTCAGGGTGCGGACGGAGGCGTGCACCTTCGAGCCAGCCTGTACCCGGCCGATGCGGCGACACCCACCGACCCGGCGACCCCGACCGGGGACCGCCTCGAAGCTCACGCCACCGCGGGGCGGGGACGACACCGTGATCGTCGGCGATGTAGGGGTCGACGAGGACGTCCGTCATCGGTACCGATCGGGAGCGGACGGGGAGCTCGGATCGGGCGCGGAAGGAGGCCGTGAGACCGCCCCCGCCTTCGGGGTGCCGCGACGTCCGTCATCCCCGGTCCTGCTCTGACCGCGGGGGAACGGCAGCCACTGCGTGGGCGGATGGGTACCAGCCGGGACCCACCCGCCCACGCGGCCGCCGAGAACCTCAGCGAGCCTGCTGGGTCTCGAGTTGCTCGATGTCGTACCCCTCGGCCTTGGACCGGATGGTCGCGATCTTGCCGAGCAGGACGCCGTAGATGATCTTGGACAGCACGTCCGCGACCGTGAAGATGTAGGTGCGCGTGACCGCACCCGAGGCGCTCTGGCCGAAGTCACCGAGCATCGGGACGATGTAGGCGACGATGTAGAGGTTCCACGAGAACATGAACAGGTAGCGGATGTTGCGCATCGTGGCGGCCGCCTCCTCCGGGAGGTAGCTCAGCGACTCACCGGTCAGGCGCCAGAAGATGGCGGTGAAGTAGACGAACGGGACGGTGGCGGCGATCCCCCACCAGAGCAGCATGCCGAGCGGGTCCACGACCTCGTAGAACTGTCCCACGTAGCCGAGCACGACCATCAGCGCTCCAGCGCCGCCGAGCTTGAAGCGGTAACCCCACAGGTCGCGCTTGGCGATGTTCAGCACGAAGAACGACTGCGTGAGCAGCAACGGGACGTCGATCAGCCAGTTCAGGTAGCGGTAACCGTGCGAGTAGGTGGCTTCCCCGAGGACGTAGGTCTCGGACGTGGGGTCGAAGACGAACGCGTTGCCGAAGCTGATGTCGAGGCGGAGCAGGAGCAGAGCCGCGGAGAGCATGACCACCACGGACATCGTGGTCATCGATCGGTAGCGCGGCGCCACATTCTTGCGGGTGAGCACGAAGTAGGCGAGCCCAGCGAAGTGGGCCGCGTACCCGATGGTCAGGATGTTGCTGATGAGGTCGAACTGGGCCGGCGTGAAAACAACCGAGTTCTCGAGGTTCCACAACATTCGGCGGTCCTATCGATCGTCGAACCCTCGCGGGCTCCGGTCGGGGCGGCGGGGAAGGGTCGGCCACCTCGGCTTCGCCGCCTCAGGTGGGAACGGATGCAAGGAGATGGCTCGTGCGCGACCCGCGCGCCGCACCCATACCTGCCAGCTCTGGTCGCGTGTCCGCGTCAGCGACGGTCCGGTCCGGTCCCATGCAGACGATCCGGGATCGACGGTCGGACGGTCCGCTCCACCTGCATCCTGACCCCATGGTCGCGTGAGGGCCTCCGGAGCCCTTCAGGAGCATGTGGTCGAGCCGGGCCGGTGGATTGGCCAGCCGTGGTGAGCCGGTCCGTGCTCCACGGAGGACCGGGAGGCGGCGCGGCCGGCGGGAGTAGGCTCGCTGGGTCGTCAGGGGATACCCGTGAGCGCAGGCGGTCCGCACACGCCACACCTGTACACGCCCGACCCGCAGGAGCCCGAACGGCTGGCCTGGTTCGACGTCTCGGCGGGTGCCGCCGGCGACATGCTCTGCGGTGCGCTCGTCGGGGCTGGGGTACCGCTCACGGCCCTGCAGGAGGCAGCGGACGCGATCGTCCCCGGCATGGTCCGGTGGGAGCGAGCCGAGGTCCAACGGGCGGGCCTCACGGCGACGGCGGTCACCCCAGAGATCGACAGCGACGACGTCACGGAGCGGGCCTGGGGGGACATCCGGGACCTGCTGCTCGGCGCCGACCTGGCCCCGGTGGTCCGCGACACGGCGACCTCGGTGTTCACCCGGCTGGCCGAGGCCGAAGCCGCCGCTCACGGGGTCGCGGTCGAGGACGTGCACCTGCACGAGGTTGGCGGGCTCGACGCGATCGCCGACGTGGTCGGTGTCTCGGCGGGACTGCACCACCTCGGCATCACCGAGGTGGCCGCGGGGCCGTTGGCCGTGGGCAGCGGGACCGTCCGCACGGCGCATGGCGTGCTGCCGGTCCCCGTCCCAGCGGTGGTGCGGCTGTCCCGCGGCTGGTCCATCGAGGCCGGCGGAGGAGGCGAGCTGGCGACCCCGACCGGAGCGGCGCTGGTCACGACCCTGGCACGCGCCTGCGAACCGCTGCCGGCCATGGTGCTGGAGGCCAGTGGCGTCGGCGCTGGCAGCCGCGACACATCCGGGCGCGCGAACGTCGTACGGGTGTTGCTCGGCACGCCCCAAGCCGGGACCGCTACCCGGTCGCCGTCGGTGACGACCCAGGTCGTCCTGGAGGCCAACGTCGACGATCTCGACCCCCGGCTGTGGACCGGGGTCCTCGAGGCGCTCCTGGACGCCGGCGCCGCCGATGCCTGGTTGACACCGATCGTGATGAAGAAGGGCCGTCCCGCGCACACGGTCTCCGTGCTGGTCCCCCCGGCTCGTGAGGACGCCGTGCGGCGGACGCTGTTGGCCGCGACCTCGACGATCGGTTGTCGCGCCCATCCCGTCGCCAAGCACGCGCTCGAACGCGTCATGACGCGCGTGGAGGTGGAGGGCCACGCGATCGCGGTGAAGGTCGCGACCGCGGACGGTTCGATCGTGCAGGCGATGCCGGAGTTCGAGGACGTCGCCCGGGTCGCGGCCGCCATGGCCCGACCGACGCGGGACGTGCTCGAGCTCGCCCGTGCCGAAGTGGTCGTCGCCGGCCACGTGCCCGGCGCACCCGCGCCCATCGGTCAGCACCCACCCCGTCAGGACCTGCCTCGCTAGCTGGAGCGCCTCGCCCGGGCCCGTGTCGGGTTCGCGGTGCCGTCCGTCTCGGGCTTCCGTCAGGACCCGGGAGAGGCGGACCCCGCGGCGATCTGCGCGGCGATGTGACCGGCTCCGTAGCCGTTGTCGATGTTGACCACCGCCACGCCCGGAGCACACGCGTTCAGCATCGACAGCAGCGGAGCGAGGCCGTCGAAGGCGGCGCCGTACCCGACCGAGGTGGGCACGGCGACGACCGGCGCGGCGATGAGACCGGCGACCACGCTCGGCAGGGCACCGTCCATGCCGGCCGCGACCACGACGGCCCGGGCTTCGCGCAGCATGTCGAGGTGGTTGAGCACGCGGTGCAGGCCGGCCACCCCGACGTCCACGATCATCTCCGCGGATCGGCCGAGGTGTCGCACGGTGAGCAGGGCCTCGCGTGCGACCGGCAGGTCCGAGGTGCCGGCGGCGACGACGACCACGCGGCCGCCCGTGGGCGCCGGCGGCTCCGCGGGCCAGGCCAGGAGCCGGGCCTCGAGGTCGTAGGACGCGTCGGGGAGCTCGGTACGGAGCACGTCGGCCTGCGCCGGGGTGATGCGCGTGAACAGCGTGGGGATGCCGGCGCCCGCCACGGCCGTGGCGATCGCGGCGAGCTGCTCGTCGGACTTGCCGGGCCCGTACACGGCCTCCGCGTAGCCGCGGCGCTCGATCCGGTCGTGGTCGAGGTCCGCGATGCCCGACAGCTCTGGCGGGGGTGTCCACCCCTCAGGCACCGAGGGCGTCCACCCCTCAGGCACCCGCCACCTCCACCAACGGCAGGGTGAACGCACCGGAGCGGATGCCCTCGGCGTCCAGCACGACGCGTCGGAACCCGGCGCTCCGTCCGACGTGCTCGATCCTGGCGCGCATCGACGGGTCGAGGGCGCGGGCCCGATCCAGGGCGGGCAGCTCGACCCGTGCCAGCTCGCCGTGGTGGCGCACGCGCAGCTCGGTGAAGCCGAGGGCCCTCAGACCCGCCTCGGCCCGCTCGATGCTGGCCAGCTTGTCGGGGGAGACCTCCTCGAAGTGTGGGATCCGGGACGCGAGGCAGGGAGCTGCGGGCTTGTCCGCGGTCGGCAGGGCGAGCGCACGGGCCAACCGGCGGACCTGCTCCTTGTCGATCCCGGCGTCCCGCAACGGCCGTAGCACGGCGTGGTCGGTCGCCGCCCGAGCGCCGGGTCGATCGGAACGCCGCGCGTCGTCCGCGTTCTCCCCGTAGGCCACCGCCGTGAGCCCGCGGGCCTCCACCACCTCGGCATCGATGCGGCTGAACAGCTCGTCGCGGCAGTGGAAGCAGCGGTCGGGTCCGTTGCGGACGTACTCCGCCCGCTCGTCCTCGCGGGTCACCACCTCGACGAGCGGGACGCCGACGATCCCGGCGACCTCGTGAGCCATGTCACGCTCGATGGCGGCGAGGCTGCTCGACACGCCGATGAGAGCGACGACCTGGTCGGTGCCGAGCGTCCGGGCGGCCAGTGCGAGCAGCACCGAGGAGTCGACCCCGCCCGAGAGTGCCACCCCGAGCGGCACGCGACCGGCGAGGAGCGACCCCACCGCGTCCGCGGCGGCGCGATCCTCCTCGCGGCAGCTCGGGTCGAGCTCGGACGTCACCAGGCTCAGACCTCCTCCTCGGTGCGGTCGGTGGACCAGCGGGTGTGGAAGCTCCCCTCGCGGTCGATGCGACGGTAGGTGTGCGCACCGAAGTAGTCACGCAGTCCCTGCAGCAGAGCGGCGGGTAGCTGTTCCCGACGGGCGGTGTCGTAGTAGCCGAGCGCCTCGGAGAACCCGGTGACGGGGATCCCGGCCGTCGTGGCGTGCGCGACGACCCGCCGCCAGCCGTCCTGGGCCTCGCCCAGCTCGGTCACCAGGCCCGGGTCGACCAGCAGGCTCGGGAGGCCACCCGTCGCGTAGACCTGGCGGATCCGCTCCAACAGGCGTGCGCGGATGATGCAGCCCGCCCGCCAGATCTTGGCGACCTCACCGGGGTCGATGTCCCACCCGTAGGTCTCGGAGGCGGTCTGGATCAGGTCCAGCCCCTGGGCGTAGGCGACGACCTTCGACGCCCACAACGCCTGACGCACGTCCTCGATCAGCTGGTCCACGTCGTCGACCTCGCCGCCGTCGGGTCCGAGCAGCGTGCCGGCGGCAGCCTCGCGCAGCGAGGCGTGGCCCGACGTCGAGCGGGCGAACACCGACGCGGCGATCGTGCCGACGGGCACCCCCAACTCGAGCGCGATCTGGACCGTCCACCGCCCGGTGCCCTTCTGCTCGGTGGCATCCTCGATCACCTCCACCAGGGGCCGTCCGGTGGCCTCGTCGACGTGCCCGAGGACCTCGGCGGTGATCTCGATCAGGTACGAGTCGAGGTCGCCGGTGTTCCACTCGGTGAAGACCTCCGCGAGACGTCGCGCGTCCAGCCCGGCGGCCGCCAGGACGTCGTAGGCCTCCGCGATGAACTGCATGTCGGCGTACTCGATGCCGTTGTGGACCATCTT
>SKTG01000430.1 GCA_007118045.1 Nitriliruptoraceae bacterium | reverse complement strand
GGTGGACCTGCCGAGCCCGCAGGTCCTCGAGCAGGCGCATCAGGGCGGGGGCGTCGCCGGCGTCGAAGCGGATGCCGCCCTCGCGCAACTCGACGTCGTCCAGGCCACCGGTCGCGTCGACCTCCGCGCTCACCGCGTCGGTGTCGACCTCGGTCCAGCGGCGCTCGAAGAAGCCGATCAGGTCGTCCCCGGTCCAACCGCAGGGCTCGAACGCGGCGGGGCAGCGGGGGTGGAACCGGCAGCCGCTGGGCGGCGCCTGCGCGTCCGGCATCTCGCCGACCGGCAGTTCCTTGTCCCGTTCCCTCCTGGCCGGGTCGGGGAGCGGGATCGCGTCGAGCAACGCGCGGGTGTAGGGGTGCTGGGGGTCGCCGAAGAGCGTGTCCGCATCGCCCCACTCGACGAGGTTGCCGAGGTAGAGGATGCCGATGCGGTCGCACAGGAACCGGGCGGTGGCCAGGTCGTGCGTGATGAACAGGTAGGTCAGGCCGAGGTCGCGCTGGAGGTCGAGCATCAGCTCGAGCACGCGAGCGCGCACGCTCATGTCCAGGGCCGCGACGGGTTCGTCGGCGACCACGAAGCTCGGCTCGGTGATCAACGCGCGGGCGATCACCAGGCGTTGCTTCTGCCCGCCGGAGAGATCCTCCGGGTAGACGTCGAGGAAGCGTTCGCCGGGGGTGAGGCCGACCCGTTCCAGCATCTCCGCGACGCGTTCGCGCATCTGCGCCCGTGAGTTCACCAGGCCGTGGATCAGCAGCGGGTGCCCCACCCCCTGCGCGACGGTCATCGCCGGGTTGAGGGAGGCGTTCGGGTCCTGGAAGACCAGCGCGAGCTCACGTCGCAGCGGCCGCATCTCGCGCTCACGCAACGGTGCCAGGTCCCGGCCCTGGTAGGTGATGCTGCCGCTCGTGGGGTCGACGAGCTTGAGCAGGGTCCGGCCGAGGGTGGTCTTGCCGGAGCCGCTCTCGCCGACCAGCCCGAACACCTCACCGGGGGCGATGTCGAAGGTGACACCGTCGACCGCGCGGACGACGTCGGAACGGCGCGAGAAGAGCCCGCCGCGCACCGGGAAGTGGGTGTGCAGATCGACGACGTCGAGGAGCGGTTGCGTCACGTCACGTCCTGTCCCGACGCGGTGGCCGGCTCCGGGTCGGATCCGGGGTGGAGCAGGCAGGCCGCGCCGTGGTCACGCCGACCGCTGCCCTCCGGCGGGGTCAGGCGCGGGACCACCTCGGTGCAGCGATCCATCACCGCCGGACAGCGGGCGGCGAACCGGCAACCCGGGGGCGGCGAGGTCAGGTCGGGAGGCGACCCGCCGATGGAGTGCAGGTCGGTGGTCTCGAGCGAGATCGTGGACGCGAGCAGACCCTGCGTGTAGGGGTGGGCCGGTGCGTTGAACACCTGCTCGACGGGTCCGATCTCCACGATGCGCCCGGCGTACATGACGGCGACCCGGTCGCAGGTCTCCGCCACGATGCCCAGGTTGTGGGTGACCATGACCAGGCTCACGCCGGCGTCGCGGCGCAGCTCGTCGAGGATGTCGAGGATCTGCGCTTCGACGATGACGTCCAGGCTGGTGGTCGGCTCGTCGGCCACGACCAGCTGGGGCTGGAGCACGATGCCGAGCGCGAGCATGATGCGTTGACGCATGCCGCCCGAGAACTCGTGGGGGAAGTTGTCCACGCGGGTGCGGGGGATCCCCATCTGCGCGAGGGAACCCTCGATCAGTTCTCGGGCCTCGTGCTTCGACATGTCGGGCCGGTGGGCCCGGATCGCCTCGCGGAAGTGGTCGGAGACGCGCATCAGGGGGTCGAGCCGCGTCATCGGCTCCTGGAAGACCAGGGAGGCCCGGTTGCCCCTGACCGAGCGGAGCTCGGATCGCGAGGCGCCGACCAGGTCGAGCTCGCGCTCGCCGGGGCCGTCACCGCGGGCGGCGAGGGTGATCTGGCCGGTGACCAGCCCCCCGGGTGGCATCAGGTTCAGCAGCGCCCGGCTCAGGGACGACTTGCCGCAGCCGGACTCACCGACCAGGCCGAGCGCTTCGCCGGGTGCCACCTCGAGGTCGACGCCGTCGACCGCCCAGAGGGGTCCCTCCGGGGTCCGGTAGCCGACCCGCAGGTCGTTCACCCGCAGCACCGGCGGGGCGGCGGTCACCGAGCTGCCCGGTGTGCCGGCGCCGGCCGGACCGTCCGTGGGTGGCCGCTCGGCACCGGGATCGCCCGCCGGGTCCTCGGCACGCGGCGTGCTCGCGGAACCCGTGTCGTCGTCCGCCTCGGCCGCGTCCGGACGGGCGAGGGCGCCGCGACGCACGTCGCGCAGCTTGGGTCCCGCGAGGCCGCGGGCGCGCAGCAGCGGGTTGACCACGTCGTTGAGGCCCTCGCCGACGAGCGTGAAGCCCGTGACCAGCAGGATGATGGCGATGCCGGGCCACATCGTCGTCCACCAGACACCCGAGGTGATGTCCTGGGTGGCCTGCTGGATGTCGAAGCCCCACTCCGGCGCCGGTGGCGGCACGCCGTAACCCAGGAAGCCCAGTGAGGCGAGCGTGAGCACGGCGTCGGCGGCGTTGAGCGTGAAGATCACGGGCACGCTCTGGACCACGTTGAAGAACACGTAGCGGGAGATGACGGTGCGTTCCTTGGCGCCGAGGGACCGCGCCCCCTCGACGAACGGCTCCTGCTTGACGCTGAGGGTGTGGTTGCGCACCACCCGGTAGTACTGGGGGATGTAGACGATCCCGACCGCGGACGCCGCGCTGGCGACACCGGGCGTGAACAGCTCACCGAACAGGAACGCCACCACGATCGCCAGCAGCAGCGACGGGAAGGTGTAGAGCGCGTCCATGGTCGTGACCAGGATCCGGTCGAGCCGACCGCCGCGGTAGCCGGAGAGCAGCCCGAGCGGCACCCCGATCAGCAACGCGATCAGCGTCGAAACCAGGACGACGACCATCGCGACGCGGGCTCCGCCGATGACGCGGGCGAGCACGTCGAAGCCGTCGCGGTTGGTCCCCATCAGGTGGTCGTCGCTCGGCTCCTCGAGCCGGGGGAGCTGGCCGGCGGCCGGATCCTCCGGATCGACCTGGTACTGCGTGGCCTCGTACGGCGCGACGGTCGGACCGATCGTGGCCACGAGCACGAACCCGAACGTGATCAGCAGCCCGATCACGATCAGGACCTTGGCGGTCCGGGTCGCGGAGCGGAAGGGCGCGACGGTGCGGCTGAGCCGGGCGCGGGCGCTCAATGCCGGATCCTCGGGTCGATGACGGCGTTGGCGATGTCGATGATCAGCGAGATCGCCACGACGACGACCGCGTAGAAGGTGATGATGCCCTGGACCCCGACGTAGTCCCGGGCGCCCAGGAACGACAGCAGCGCGTTGCCGAGCCCCGGCCAGGAGAAGACCCGTTCCGTGAGGATCGAGTTGCCGAGCAGCAGCGCGAACTGCAACCCGGCGATCGTGACGACCGGGACCATCGCGTTCTTGAACGCGTGCCGGAAGACGACCAGGCGTTCGCTCACCCCCCGCGCGTGCGCCGCCTCGACGTAGTCGGCGCGCAGCGTCTGCAGCATGTTCACGCGCACGAAGCGGAGGAAGATGCCGCCGAACACCAGACCGAGCGTGAACCCGGGCAGGATCAGGTGGTGGAGCGACGACCGCAGCGCCGCCATGTCCCAGGTCAGCAACGAGTCGAGGACGTAGAACCCGGTGACGTTGCTCGGTGCGTCGAAGCCGCTGACGCGACCGCCGGTGGGGAACCAGCCGAGCCCGACGCTCAGGTACAGCTGCGCGATCAGGGCGACCCAGAAGACGGGGGCGGCGTAGGACATGATCCCGAACAGGCGACCGGCCACGTCGATGGGGGTGTCGCGCAGCCGGCCCGCGATGGCGCCGATCGCCACCCCGAACCCGACGGCGACCAGCATCGCCACGAGGACGAGCTCGAAGCTCGCGGGGAAGGTGTCGGCGATCACCTGGACGGTGGAACGCCGGTCGGTGACGGGGTTGCCGAAGTCCCCGGTGACCGCGCCGAGCAGGTAGCGGCCGTACTGCACGATCAACGGGTCGTTGAGCCCAGCGGCCTGACGTCGGGCCTCGAGCTCGTCGGAGCTGACCCGGTCGCCGACCGTGGCCGCGATCGGGTCACCCGGGATCACCCGGAGCATGAGGAAGACGACCGTGAGCAGGATGAACAGCATCGGCACCGTCATCGCGATCCGCGACACGAGGTACCGGCGCATGGTGGCCTCCGGGGGCGCTGCGGTGACCGGGGCGGGAGCTCGTGGCTCCTGCCCCGATCACCAGGGACGTGATCCGTCCGGGCGGGCTCAGTCGGCCGAGACCAGCCAGTAGCGGAAGATCTGCATCACGTCCATGGTCTCCTCGAGACCGGAGACCCCGTCCCTGGCGAAGACCACGGGCGTCTCTTCGATCAGCGGGACGATCAGCGCCTCGTCGACGGCGATCTCCTGGATCTCCGCGAAGATCTCGTCGCGCTCCTCGGAGTCGGGGTCGTCGACCTGCTGCTGCTCCGCGATCAGCTCCTCCATCTCGTCCTCGGCCGGCAGACCGAGGAAGCCGCCGCTGCTGTAGAAGGGCTCGATGTAGTAGTCGGCGTCGAAGTAGCTCGGGTACCAGCCGAGCAGGAAGGACCCGTAGGTCTCCTCACCGACGGGGAACGCCTGCTCGGTGAACTGCGCCCACTCGCTCGTGTCGGTCTGGACCTCGAACACGCCCGATTCCTCGAGCATGCGGCTGAGCTCCTCGGCCATCGAGGGTTCGGTGGGGCCGTAGTGGTCGCCGGTCTCGTGCGCGAGGGTGATCTCGACCGGCTCGTCGAGGAAGTCCGACGGCTCCGCGTCGTCGTACTGCTGGAAGAGCGGCTCGTACTGCGAGAACCCGGTCGCGATCATCGAGTAGAGCGGCTCACCGAAGCCCTGGAAGACGTTCTCGATCAGGCGCTCGCGGTCCATCGCCGCGGCGAAAGCGCGCCGCACGTCCGGGTCGTCGAACGGCTCGACGTTGGGGTTGAGCACCACGTAGCGGATCGAGGCGCCCTCGCCCTCGACGACCTGGATGCCATCGGTGCCGGCCAGGTCGGCGGCCTCGTCCGGCGCGAGGTCACGGAAGGCCACGTCGATCTCGCCGCCCTCGAGCGCGAGCCGCATCTGGCTGGAGCTGTCGAAGAACTGCACGAGGACCCGGTCGTTGGCCGGTGGTTCACCGTGGTAGTCCGGGTTGGCGGTCAAGGTCATCGACTCACCCTCGCGGAAGTCCTCCACGAGGTAGCGGCCGCTGCCAACGAACTCCTCCTGGCGGAAGTCGTCCGGGTCCTCGCCGGTCTCCGAGACGGGGCCGTCGGGCGCTGGGTAGTGACCGTCGCTCGGCAGGATCGTGCCGACGGTGTAGGCGAGGCGGGAGAGGAAGGTGATGTTGGGCTCGCTGAGGGTGATCTCGACCGTGTAGTCGTCGGGGGTCTCGATGTCCTCGATGCCCTCGAGCAGGAAGCCGGCACCCTGCGGGTGCTCCATGTCGATGGCGCGCTCGAGCGAGAACTGCACGTCCTCGCTGGTCATCTCCGCGCCGTTGGAGAAGACGACGTCATCGCGCAGCTCGAACGTGTAGGTCAGCCCGTCGTCGCTGATGTCGGGCAGGTCGGCGGCCAGGAAGGGCGCGACCTCGGTCTCACCCGGGGGGAAGCCGACGAGCGTCTCGCCGATGTTGAACAGCGCCTGCGACGAGTTGGTGTCGTAGACCACGGCCGGGTCCAGCGCCGTCGGGGCGTCGGTCGTGCCCACGATCAGGTCGCCGCCCTCGCCGGCCGCCTCCTCGCCGTCGTCGGCGTCGTCGTCCGGGGCCTCCTCGTCGTCGGGGGCCTCGTCCTCGACCGTGGCGTCGTCCCCGGCATCGGGGTCGTCGTCGGTCGCGGTGTCGTCGGTCCCGCACGCGGCGGCGACCAGCGCGAGGGCGAGTGCCGTCGCCGTGAGTCTGAGGTAGCGGGTGTCGAGCATCGAACCTTCTCCTGGTCGTGGGCTCGTGGGCGCAGACACGCGGCGGCGGGGGTCGCCCGCTCCCGCGGTGCGTCCGGAGGACGTGAGCTGCTCGGACGCACGAGCACGCCACAGCTGCGCGTCCTCGACGACGGGGCGCGGCACGGGTCCGGTCCGACCCGAACCACCCACCCGTCCATCCGATGGCGGACGGTAGGTGTGGGCGGCGGACCCGGTCAACGACCGCGGTCGGAGGTCGCACGCATGGTGGGACGATCCCGCGGCCGAGGGTCCCGGGTCGGGTGCGCGAGGGGTCGAGCCCCCGACGGCCGTACGGGAGCCTCGGCTCCCCGGATACGGCACGCGCGGCGGACGAGGACCGTCCGGGAGCGGCGAGGACCCGGCGACCCGGTACCGTCGCCCGGTCATCGCTCCCACGGCCGGAGGACCTCGGTGGCGGTCCTGTTCCTCGACCCCTTGGTCCTCGCGACGCTGTGCGCCGTGGTCGTGTACTGCTGGCTCGTCTGGCGTGGCCAACTGCGCTTCTGGTTCGGCCGTGACGCGGTGTGGACCCTGCTCGCATGGCCGCTCCCGCTGGTGACCATGGTGGTGCTGCTGGTCGCCGGAACGCTCTCCGAAGCGTTGTCGGCGACCGGGCTCGGAACCGTCGGTGGCGGGTTGGTCTCCGGGTTGATCTACCTGGCGGCCTACGGCCTGCCGTGGGCCTGGTTGTCGTTCGCACCGCCGCGGTGGCTGCTG
>SKTG01000029.1 GCA_007118045.1 Nitriliruptoraceae bacterium | reverse complement strand
GACGTCAGTAGCGCCTTCGTGCGCGATCCGGGGCTGGCCGAGGCCGTGCTCGCCCGCGTCGACGGGGACGGCTGACCGGCTGAGCCACGGCCCGGTCGTTCGGCGTGGGCCGTTCGGTCACCGACCCGAGGACACCGCCGGTGCCCTGCGAACGCGGTCGTAGGGCGGCACCTTCGCGGGCCACGCCGATGCGGCCTGAACCCCGACGTAGCAACGAGGAGTTGCCCGTGCGTATCCGATCCCGAGTACTACCGGCCGCAGCCGCGGTCGCCCTGCTCGCCGCCGCGTGCGGGGAGGGCGAGGAGCCGGAGCTCCTCGACGACGACGAGACCGAGGACGTCGACGACGATCCGGACGCCGACGACGAGGTCGTGGACGACGACACCGACGCGGACGACGACGCCGACGACGAGGCGGCCGAGGACGACGACCTGGCCACCGAGGACGAGGAGGACGTCGACGAGGGGGTCGAGGACGACGAGGTCGAGCTCGCTGTGGGCAACGACGAGCTGCAGGTCGCGGAGTCCGACCTGGGCGAGCACATCGTCGACGGCGACGGCATGACCCTCTACGTGAGCGTCCTGGACGGCGAGAACGAGCCCGAGTGCGTCGGCGACTGCGCGACCGTCTGGCCCGCCCTGGGCACCGAGGGCGAGCCGAGCGTCAGCGACGACCTGGACGAGGACCTGCTGGACACGGTCGAGCGGGACGACGGCGTCACCCAGGTGACCTACGCCGGCCACCCGCTGTACCTCTTCGTCAGCGACGGCGAGGAGGGCGACGTCAACGGGCAGGAGATCAACGACCAGTGGTTCGTGCTCGACCCCGAGGGTGAGCCCATCGGTGACGTCCCGGACGACGACGAGATCGAAGAGCTCGACATGGAGGAGGAAGAGGGCTGACCCGGCCCCTCCCACCTCGCGACCGCACCGCTCGTCGGTGCGGTCGCGCTCGTCGGGGCCGGTCAGCTCAACCCTGGTCGCTGCTCGCGGCACGTCGGTCGCGGTCGCGGTGCAGCCAGCCTCGCGCGAACAGGACGAGCACCATCGCGACCAGCGCGCCGGCCGCGGCCACGCTCCAGGCCACCGGGTAGGACGTGGTGGTGACGAGCACGCCGAAGGCGAAAGGGCCAAGCGCGGCGCCCGACGCCCCGCCGGTGAGCATGATGCCGCTCGCCGCGGCCGGTGCGTTCGGGTTGAGCCGGACGACGGCGAACACCAGCAACCCCATCCAGCCCCACCCGAAGCTGAACGCCACCACGCTGCCCACGACGAGGAAGGGCCCGCCCACCGCGATCATGGCGTAGCCGAAGGCGCCGACGAACATCATCGTGGCGACCGCGTACATCGCGCGGCCCTGACCGCGGTCGGCGTACCAGCCGGCCAACGGGCGGGCCAGCACCGCGGCGAGCCCTCCGAGCACCAGCAACCAGCCCGCCGGCCCGACCCCCATGCCGCTCTCGACCGCGGTGCCGACCAGGAACGGTGAGAGCGCGGTGGCCGAGGCCGAACCGACGCCGGCGGCCGCCGCCAACGCCACCAGAGGGCCGGTCGCCGCGTCGCCCTCGCGTACGGCACGACCGCTCGTGCGCTTGCGGGGCGGCGCGAGCCCGGACGGCAGCCACAGGGCGACGGCCCCGGCGAGCGCGGCACCGACGACGAAGGTCCAACGCCAGCCGACGGTGAGGCCCAGCAGGGGCACCGAGGCACCGGCCAGCAGCGTGGCCATCGGCATCGCCGCCTGCTTGATGCCGAACATGGTGGCCGGGCGGCGCACCACCCGCCGAGCGAGCGCGAGGTTCGACGCAGGCTCGGCGACGCTGTTGACCAGGCCACCGATCGCCATCACCGCGACCAGCGTCGCCAGGTCGCGCACGAGGCCGGCGATCGCCAGCATCACCAGGGCTGCCCCGAGCGAGGTGAGCTTGAGCGCCCGGCTGGCTCCGAGTCGCTCAGCCGTTCGTCCGCCGAGGACCGAGACGACGGCGAACGCAGCGAAGTACGCGGACACGGCCAGGCCGAGCCCGGTCGCCCCGAAGCCGAGGTCCTCGCGCAGGAAGACCCCGGACGCGCCCGTGAGGAAGGCGGGCATCGCCGAGACGACGAAGGCGACCGTGCCGGCGACGGTCGAGCGCGCCTGGCTGATCGGCGGCGCCTCGGTGGTCATCGGGTCCCTTGCGACGAGCGGGGTCGGGGCACGCGGCGACCGACCGGGTCGGCGGGACGGTCACGTCGCTTTCCGACCCGAGCGGACGGAGACGGGCCCGCGAGGTGGGGTCCTGGCGAGACGCCCGTTCGGGCCGTGCCGGGGTCGTCGAGGTGCGAGGAGTCTACGTCGGAGGGCGCACGGCCCCGAGCGGCCCGCGGGGAACGGCGTCCGCCACTGGCGCGCCGCGCACGGTCGGTGAAAGTCCTTGACGCGCCCTCGACGGGGAGGCACGTTGCGCATAGGGATGCATGTTGCGCTCACCGCAACGATGTTCGGGGTCCGCTCGCCATCCCCAAGCGAAGGTTCGGCGCCGTCGCGGCGCCGAGGAGACGTCCGGCCGCGATGCCGCACGGTGTGGCGCGTGGCCAGGAAAGGGAGCACCGTGGCCATCATCGAGGACCCCCGCATCCTGCTCTATCCCCGGGTCCGCAAGTCCCCGTTCTTCTACGCCTCGCGGCGCCACGGTGTCGCGATGTACAGCGTCTACAACCACACCTACCACCCCCGCAACTACGGGGACGTCGAGGGTGAGTACTGGCACCTGCTCGAGAAGGTCACCATCTGGGACGTCGGCGTGGAGAAGCAGGTGGAGATCACCGGTCCCGACGCCTTCGAGTTCACCAACATGCTGGTGCCTCGCGACCTGTCGAAGTGCCGGGTCGGACAGGCCAAGTACGTGTTCATCACCAACCCGGAGGGCGGGATCATCAACGATCCCGTGCTCCTCCGGCTCGGCGAGAACCACTTCTGGCTCTCCCTGGCTGACAGCGACGTCCTGCTGTGGGCTCGGGGCCTCGCCTACAACCTCGGCATGGACGTCACGATCAGCGAGCCCGACGTGGGGCCGATCCAGATCCAGGGCCCGCGCTCCATGGACGTCATGGAGGACCTGTTCGGGTCGAGCATCCTCGACATCCCCTACTACTACATCGCTGAGCGCGAGCTCGACGGCATGGACGTCGTGGTCTCCCGGACCGGCTTCAGCGGCGAGGTCGGCTACGAGATCTACCTCCGCAACGCCTCCCGCGACGGCGTCAAGCTGTGGGATGCCGTCATGCAGGCCGGCGAAGCCCACGAGATCCGCCCCATCGGCCCGTGCCACGTGCGCCGGATCGAGGGCGGCTTCCTGTCGTGGGGCAACGACATCACCTACGACACCAACCCCTTCGAGGTCGGCTACGGCTTCGAGACCACGTGGATGGTCGACCTCGACCAGGACGCGGACTTCATCGGCAAGGAGGCCCTGACGCGGATCCGTGCCGAAGGCGTGACGCGCAAGCTCGTCGGTGTCGAGATCGGCGGGCCGCACGTCGGCTACTTCAATGACGGCTCGATGATCGACACGTTCCCCGTCCACGACCCGCACGGGCTGCGCATCGGCGAGGTGACCTCCGCCTGCTGGTCGCTCAGCCTGGAACGCAACATCGGTTTCGCGATGGTCCCGGTCGCCTACGAGACCGTCGGGACCCCGCTGGTCATCGAGACGCAGCACGGGCCGCAGGACGCCGTGGTCGTCGAGAAGCCCTTCATCGATCCCAAGAAGGACAAGCCCAAGCAGCTGTCCACTGCACGCCCCTCCACCACGAGCTGATCGTGGCCGCCGAGCAGGTCGGGGCCGTCGCGGACGGCGGCCCACCCGACGACGCCACGAGACGCTCCCTCGAACGGGCTCGCTTCGAGCTCGTGCCGATGCGGGGTGTGGACGGGCAGCTCGAGCACCTCCCACCGGGGGCGGTGGTCACCGTCACCGCCTCGCCGACGCGGGGTCTAGACGCCACCGTGGAGCTGGTCACCGAGGTGGTCGCGCGCGGCCACCGAGCCGTGCCGCATCTGTCGGCCCGGCTCGTACGGAGCGAGGCGCACCTCGATCGGTTGCTCGATCGGTTGCACGAGCTCGCGCTGCGCGAGGTGTTCGTGATCGCCGGGGACACGCCGTCCCCGGCGGGACCCTTCGAGGGAGCGGCTGACCTCCTCGAGGCGATCGCCGCCCGGGGGCGGCCGTTCGAGCACGTGGGCATCAGCGGCTACCCGGAGACCCACGCCTTCCTGCCGGACCGGGTCGTGGTCGACGCGATGCAGCGGAAGCTGCCGCACGCGACCTACATCGTCTCGCAGATCTGTTACGACCCGGTCGTGGTGCGCGGCTGGCTCTCCACCCTCCGGGCACGGGGCGTCGTCCTTCCGGTGTACGTCGGGCTCCCCGGCGTGATCGACCGTGCCAAGCTGCTCCGGGTCTCCCTCCGCGTCGGGCTCGGTGACTCCGTGCGGTTCCTGCGCAAGCAGAGCGACGTCGCCACGCACGTGTTGACGGGGTACACGCCGGACGAGCTGGTGTGGGGTCTCGCCGACCTGCTCCACGATCCCCATGCCGGTGTCGCCGGCTGGCACCTGTTCACCTTCAACGAGGTCGAACGCACCGAACGCTGGCGGCAGGAGCTGTTGGCCGGCAAGGGAGGACCCCAGACATGAGCATCCCGAGCGACCTGGAGATCGCGCGCGGCGCGACCCTCGCGCCGATGACCGACGTGGCCGCCTCGATCGGCATCGGCGAGCATCTGCTGGAGCCGTACGGGCGCGACGTGGCCAAGGTCAGCCTGGCGGCGATCGAGGAGCTCGAGGACCGTCCGCGCGCCAAGTACGTGGTGGTGTCCGCGATCACCCCGACGCCGCTGGGGGAGGGCAAGACCACCACCACGGTGGGGCTGGGGCAGGCCTTCCACGAGCTGGGTGAGCGCGCGACGGTGGCGATCCGCCAGCCCTCGATGGGCCCGACCTTCGGCATCAAGGGAGGGGCCGCGGGCGGCGGGTACAGCCAGGTCGTCCCCATGGAGAAGCTCAACCTGCACCTCACCGGCGACATGCACGCGGTCACCGCCGCGCACAACCTGCTCGCCGCCACGATCGACAACCAGCTCCACCAGCGGGGCGGGGTGCCGCTCGACCCGCGGCGCGTGACGTGGCGGCGGGTGCTGGACGTCAACGACCGCGCGCTACGCAACGTGGTGGTCGGTCTGGGAGGTCGCGCCGACGGTGTCCCGCGCGAGACCGGCTTCGACATCACCGCGGCCTCGGAGGTCATGGCCGTGCTGGCCTTGGCCGACTCGCTGGCGGACCTGCGGGCGCGGCTCGGACGCATCGTCGTCGGCGCCGATCCCGACGGCGCACCGGTCACCGCGGAGGACGTCGGCGCCGCCGGCGCGATGGCGGTCATCCTGCGCGACGCGCTGCAGCCCAACCTGCTCCAGACGTTGGAACAGACGCCCGTCTTCGTCCACACCGGGCCGTTCGGCAACATCGCCCACGGCAACAGCTCCGTGGTGGCGGACCGCATCGCGATCCGGGGCAGCGACTACCTGATCACCGAAGCCGGCTTCGGTGCCGACATGGGGGCGGAACGCTTCTTCAACATCAAGTGTCGCACCTCCGGACTGGTCCCCGACGCGGCGGTGCTCGTCACCACGGTCCGGGCACTCAAGGCCCACTCCGGCAGGCACCGCATCGTGGCCGGCAAGCCGCTGCCCGAGGCGCTGCTCGCCGAGAACCCGGAGGACGTCCACGCGGGCGCGGCCAACCTGCGCAAGCAGGTCGCGAACATCCGGGCCCACGGCGTGTCACCGGTGGTGGCCATCAACGCCTTCCCGACCGATCACCCCAGCGAGCACGCCGCGATCGAGGAGATCGCCGCCTCGCTGGGTGTGCGGGTCGCGGTCTGCACCCACTTCGTCGACGGCGGCAAGGGGGCGACGGATCTGGCCGAGGCCGTCATCGAGGCGGCCGAGGAACCCTCGGAGTTCCGCCTGCTCTACCCCGACGAAGCCTCGCTGCTGGAGAAGATCGAGACCGTGGCGACGACGATCTACGGTGCCGACGGCGTCGACCTGTCCGCACCGGCCGCGGCTCAGCTCGACGCGTACGAGCGTGCGGGTCTCGGCCGGCTCCCCGTCTGCATCGCCAAGACGCACCTGTCGATCTCGTCCGACCCCACCCTGCTGGGTGCTCCGACGGGGTGGCGGCTGCCGGTCCGCGAGGTCCGCGCGTCGGTCGGGGCGGGGTTCATCTACCCGATCTGCGGCGAGATGCGCACGATGCCCGGTCTGGGGGCGACGCCGGCCGCCGAACGCATCGATCTCGATGCGGATGGTCGGATCGTCGGTCTGTCGTGAACGACCTGGCCGGGTGGTTGGACGAGCTGGCGGCACCTCGCCCGACACCCGGCGCCGGGGGGGCGTGCGCGGCCACGGTCGCCACGGCGGCAGCGCTGCTCGCCATGGCGACGGGGAGCAGCGACCGTTGTGAGCCCCGGTCCGTCGCGGAAGCCGAGCGCCTGCGACGACGGGCGCTGGAGCTCGGTGAGGAGGATGCCGCCGCCTACCGCGAGGTGCTCGCCACCCGACCGGACGCCGCGAGCGAGGAGGGGGCGGAGGCGCACGCGCGAGCCTGGGACCACGCCAGCGAGGTGCCGCTGCGCATCTGTGAGGCCGCGGCGGTGACCGGTGAGCTGGGCGTCGCGGTGCTGCCGCAGGTGGCCGGCCCCCTGCGCGGCGAGGTGCTCACCGCCCTCGAGCTCGCGGCCGGGGCGGCTCG
>SKTG01000313.1 GCA_007118045.1 Nitriliruptoraceae bacterium | reverse complement strand
GTCCGCGAAGTAGCGCACGTAGATGTCGTCGAGCTCGCTCACCCGCAGTCGCAGGTGCGTCACCGGTAGCCCGGACTCGGTCAGGGTGCGGCTCAACGCGGCCCGCGGGTCGCCGCTGCTGGTGACGAGGAGCAGGCCGTCGTCGCGGGCCACCTCGGCGTCACCCAGGTGGGCCCGCACGACCTGTTCGGCCCGGTCGGCGTCGCCGGCCACGGCCAACTCGACGGTGCTGCGACCGTCGGACAGCTCGCGACCGAGTTCCTCCACCGAGCCGGTGGCGACCAGCCGCCCGGCGACGAAGATGCCGACCCGGTCACAGATCGCCTGCACCTGGTGCAGCAGATGGGAGGACAGCAGGACCGTGACGCCGTGCTCGTCGCGGAGACGGCGGATCAGCCCCAGCAGCTCCTCGACACCGCGCGGGTCGATCGCGATCGTCGGCTCGTCGAGGATCAGGACCTCGGGGCCTTTCACGAGCGCGTCGGCGATGCCGAGCCGCTGCAGCATGCCGCGCGAGAACTGCTCGGTCGGCCGGTCCGCGGCGTCGGTCAGGCCGACCTGCGCCAACGCCTCGTCGATCCGTTGCTCCGCCGTCCGCCGGGCGATGCCGTTGAGGCGCGTCGTGTAGCGGAGGTTCTCACGGGCGGTCAGGTTGCCGTAGAAGCCCACGGCGTCCGGCAGGTAACCCACCCGACGCTTGATGTCGAGCGCCTCGCGCTTCGGATCGAGCCCCAGGACCCGCGCGGTGCCGGCGGTCGGCTCGCACAGTCCGAGGAGCATGAGCACCGTCGTGGTCTTGCCGGCCCCGTTCGGTCCGAGCAGACCGAACACCTCGCCGCGACGGACCGAGAGATCGAGATCCTGCACGGCGACGTGCGCCCCGTAGCGTTTCGTCAACGCCGAGGTGACGATCACCGGGGGAGCGGCCGCCGTGCTCATCGTCGACCGAAGATCCGGAAGACGGCGCCCAGGCTGGCGAGCGCGACGAGGATGGTGCCCAGACCGACCGCACCCCAACCGAGGGGTGTGCGGACCGAGAACCGGATGGTGAGCTCGTCGGTGCGCCCGTCGGCCTCGGCCTCGACGTCGAGGGTGTAGTCGCCGGCGATGGCGTCGTCGCTCGGCGTCACCTCAGCGGTCACCTCGACCGTGTCGCCGGGTGCCAAGCCGGTGACCGTCTCCGGTTCGAACGCCACGTCCCAGTCCGCGGGCGGTTCGGCGCTGAGCTGGACCTTCTCCAGCGGCGCGGCGCCGGCGTTGGTCAACAGCAGGGGGACGCGTGTGGCCTGCCCCGTCGGCCCCTCGGCGTTGAGGCGCTCGTCGGGCGTGGACAGCTCCAGGCTGACGGTGCCCTCGACCACTGCCGCCAGCTCGACCTCGACGCGTTGGCCGCCGCCGGTGGCCACGACCTGCAGCTCGTAGGTGCCGGCCTCGACGTTCGCGGGCGGCTCGGCGTCGACGTCGATGGTCTCCGTCTCACCGCCCGGGACGGTGACGGTGGTGGCCTGCGGCTCGCCGCTGGGTCGTGCCGAGGTGAGCCAGCCGGAGGGTCCGACGGCCTGGAGCGCGAAGGTCGTCTCGCCCGGGAGCGCGTTGCCCAGTTCCAGCGACCAGCCGAAGTCGTCGTCCACCGCGCCCGACAGCTCCGGGAACTCCGTGTCGAGCGTGACGGCCCCCGCGACCTCCTCCGCCACCACCAGATCGACGTCCAACCGGTCCGAGGTCCCGTCGGCGGCGGTGGCCTCGAGCGTGAGCCGGCTGGTGCCCTCGGGGGCGTCCACCGGGACGGTCACCTCGAGGTCGACCTCCGCCGGCTCCTCCTCGTCGCCGCCCGTAACGGCCCGGACCACGAACCCTCCGGCACGCAGGAGGGTGTCCCAATCGTCGGGAGCCTCGACGACCGCGAGATCGACCCGTTGGTCCGCGGCGGTCACCTCGAGCTCGATCGTCACCTCCGAGCCGGGCTCGACCTCCACGACGGGCCACGGGGTGCGCAGGGTGGTCTCCGCGTGTGCAGGGAGCGGGGGAGGCAGCAGCAGGGTCAGCAGCGCGACGAGGGCCACCAACGTGGCTGCCGTGGCTGCGCGTCGGCGGGTGACCGTCGAGCCGGACATACCATCCTCACCCCTTCCCTCTCTCGAGACCCGTCCGCGCGGGACGGGCCCGCTCCCGCTCCCGTGCGAGCGATCTCCGATGTGTAGTTCTCAGGTTGTCATCCATCTTCCACCGGCCGTTCGGACAGGTCAAGCGGGCTGACCCCGACGGCGCAGGTTCGTTGCGCCGGGGAGCAGCAGCTCATCCCCGCAGCTCGGCGATGACGGCCGCATCCGGGGGTGCCAGCAGGTCGTCGCCGTCCCTGCGGACCTCGCCGGTGCTGACGAACCGCGCACGGGCGTCGCGGCCGCCGGGGATCGGTTGGTACGTCCTGCCGGTGTTCATCGCGATGAGGGTGCGGCCGCGTCGGTAGGCGAGGAGCGCGTCGGGGCCCTCCAGCCACTCGAGCTCCTCGTCGCCGCGGAGATCGGGTAGTCGGGCTCGTTCGGCGAGCAGCGCACGCGTTCGTCGCAGCTGGCTGCGACCGTGCTCCTGACCGGCGACGGTGTCCTGCAGCGAGGTGTCGTCGGGGAAGGCGAGCCACGGGGTCCCTGAGGTGAACCCGAAGTTGGTCTGCCCGTCCCAGGGCATCGGTGTGCGCGAGACGTCTCGGCCGGCGACGTCGTGACCGGCCACCCCGTGTGCGCCGAGCCGTTCCGGATCCGCCGTGGTCAGGGCCGTCCCGTCCACGCCGAGCTCGTCACCCTGGAGCAGGAAGGCGTTGCCCGGGAGGCCGACGAGCACGGTGAGGTAGGCCAGGGCGCGGGCCGCTCCACGCTCGCCGCCACCGAAGCGTTGCGTCGCCCGGGGATCGTCGTGGCTCGACAGCGGCCAGGCCAGGCGGTCCCCGCCGGCAGCGAGCGCCGCCGCGAGCTCGTCGCGGATGGCCCCGGCGTCCCAGCCGACCTTGAGGGCGGGGAAGTAGAACGCGAGGTCGAGGGCGCCGTCAGCGACGTACCGACCGACCGGCTCGGGCTCGAAGAGGCCGACCTCGCCGAGGAGCAGGGCGCCGTAGGGCGCGACCAGCTCGCGCCACCGGCGGTAGATGGCCAGCACGTCGGGTTGGTCGAGGTCGTGGCGATGGTCGAAGGCGTGGTAGACCGTCTCCGCGTCGGCGCCGGGGGCGACCTCGTGCAGCACGGGGTTGTCACGGAAGGACGGGTCCTCCGTGAGCAGGTGGGCCGTGTCGATCCGGAAGCCGTCGACCCCCCGCTCGAGCCAGAAGGTCAGGATCGCCTCGAACGCCGCGTGCACCGCGGGGTTCGCCCAGTTGAGGTCCGGCTGCTGGGCCAGGAAGGTGTGCATGTAGTACTGGCCCGTGGCTTCGTGCCAGGTCCAGGCGGGGCCGCCGAACTTGCTCACCCAGTTGTTGGGCGGTCCACCGTCCGGGGCCGGGTCGCGCCAGACGTAGTGGTCGCGGTGGGCCGCGTCGCGCGAGCTCGTCGCGTCGAGGAACCAGGGGTGCCGATCGGAGCTGTGGTTCGGGACCACGTCGACGACGACCCGCAACCCGAGCCGGTGCGCGCGTGCGACGACGCGGTCGAAGGTGGCGAGGTTCCCGTAGGCGGGGTCGACGTCGGTGTAGTCGGCGACGTCGTAGCCGTGGTCGGCCTGGGGGGAGGGGTAGAAGGGCGTGATCCAGAGGTAGTCGACCCCGAGGCCGGCGATGTGATCGAGGCGCCGCCGGAGTCCCTCGAGGTCGCCGATGCCGTCGCCGTCGCTGTCGGCGAACGAGCGGAGGTAGACCTGGTAGCCGACCGCACCTGTCCACCAGGGCTCCCAGGGTGCGGTGACGGTCGTGGTCGCGGGTCGAGTGGGCATGATCATCGCTCCCGGATGAGCGCGGCCGGCCGCGTGCGCGGCCGGCCGGGGGCAGGGGGCGCCTCAGGCGTCGTCGCGGGACTCCTCGATGTTCTGCAGCGCCTCGTCGAGGGTCACCTCGTCGTTGATCCAGGCCACCATCTGCGTCCAGAAGGAGCCGGCACCGACGTGGCCGGGCATGCGGTCCGAGGCGTCGAACGCGAACGCGTCGGCCTCCTGCAGGTACTCGGCCTGGGCGCGCTGGGCTTCGCTCGGGTACTCCTCGATCGGGAAGGTCTGGTGCGGGGAGAAGTCGAAGCCGGTGTCGATCTGCGCGCCGAGCCACTCCGGATCGCTCATGTAGCGCATCAGCTCCTCGGCGGCGGGGTTCTCGGTGAACAGGGCCGCGAGGTCGGCGGAGCCGTTGACGGGGTTGCCGTCCCAGCCGTCCTCGATCGGCGGCAGGTAGAAGACGTCGACGTCCTCGCCCTCGACCACGTCGTCGGGGAAGAACCCGCTGATGAAGCTGGCCTGGCGGTGCAGGTAGCAGCCAGGTTCCTCCTGGAACATCGGTGCCGCCGCGTCGCCGTAGGGCGTGCCGAGGATGGCGCCGCGGCCACCGGCGACGTGACCGTCGGTCAGGACGAGCTCGTCGAAGATCTCGGCGGCCTCGGTCACCTCCGGGGAGTCGAAGGCGAGGTCGCCCTCGACCCAGCGCTCGTAGTCGTCCGGCCCGGCGGTGCGCAGCAGGATGTCCTCGATCCAGTCGGTGATGACCCAACCCGTCGACCCGGAGGCCTCGATGCCGAGGCACCAGGGCGCCTGGCCCTCGTCGCTGTCGGCGGCGATCGTCTCGGTGAGCTCCTCGAGTTCCTGCCAGGTCCCCGGGACCTCGTACCCGGCCTCGTCGAAGGCCTGGGGCGGGAACCAGACGGTGCTCTTCAGGGCGACCACGCGTGGCATGCCGTAGTAGCCGTCGTCGAACGTGCCGATCTCGAACAGACCGGGGATCAGCGTGTCCTGCAGCTGCTCGGTGTTCACGATGTCGTCCAACGGGCGGGCGTGGCCCTGCTCGACGAACTGCTCGAGCAGGCCGGGCTGCGGGATCATGGCGATGTCGGGGGCGTTCCCACCCTCGACCCGTGATCGGATCAGCTGCTCGAAGTCGGCGGTGCCCTGGTAGTCGACGGTGGCGCCGGTCTCCTCCTCGAAGCTCTCCACGGCCTCGCGGAAGGCATCGTCGGCGGGTGTGGTGAACCCACCGAGCACCGTGACGCTCTCGCCGGCGAGGTCGCCGTCGGCCGCGGTCTCCCCGCCGTCACCGCACGCGGCGGCGACGAGCGCGACCGCGGCGACCGCGGCGATGGCTGGTTTCCCTGACCTGTTCATCGGATCGGCTCCCTCCGACCGCTGCCAGCTTTTGACAGCGCTGTCAATACGGGAGCATGCATGTTCGTGACAGCGCTGTCAAGCGTCGGCTAGGCTCCCGCCCCATGGAGCGACCCGCCGTACCACCGACCCGCCGTCCGACCATGAGCGACGTCGCCGCTCGGGCCGGTGTGAGCCTCAAGTCGGTCTCGCGGGTGATCAACGCGGAGGCTCACGTCCGACCGGAGCTCGCCGCACGCGTCACCGCCGCGATCGAGGAGCTCGGCTACCGGCCGGACCGCCGGGCGCGCGACCTCGCAGCGAGTCCGGCCCCGCGCACGATCGGCTACCTCCAGGTGGACGCGGCCAACCCGTTCTTCGCGGCCGTGTACCGCGGGCTCGAGGACGCCCTGCGCGACGAGGGGCTGCTGCTCATCGCGGGCTCGACCGACGCGGACCCGGCCCGCGAGCGGCGGCTGTTGGAGACGTTGATCGAGTTCCGGGTCGACGGGTTCGTGGTCGCCGCCGCCGAGGGGAGCGACGAGCTGCTGGGACGCGAGGTGGCGCACGGCACACCGGTCGTCTGCGTCGATCGCGTCCTGGCCGACCCGGCCTGCGACACCGTGGTCAGCAGCAACCGGGACAGCACCCGGTTGGCCGTGGAGCACCTGCTTTCACGCGGCCACGAACGGATCGCCTTCCTCGGCGGTCAGACGGAGGTCTGGACCGCCAGCGAGCGCCTCGAGGGCTACCGCCAGGCGATGCGACGGGCGGGTCGGGACGTGCGGGAGGTCACCCACGTGGACGACAGCGAGCGGGCCCGCCGGGCGACCCACGAGCTGCTGGCCGACGAGCACCCTCCGACGGCGATCTTCGCCGCTCAGGATCGCATCAGCAGCGGTGCGATCGCGGGACTGCACGACCTCGGTCGCCAGCGCGACGTCGCCTTGTTCGGCTTCGACGAGCTGCCGTTCGCCGAGCAGCTCGAGCCCTCGATCTCGGTCGTCGCGCAGGACCCCTACCGCATGGGCGCACGTGCGGGCCAGTTGCTGCTGGCCCGCCTCCGCCACCCGTCGGGATCCGTGGCGTTCGAGGTCATCGACGCGCCGTTGCGGCACCGAGGATCCGGTGACATCCCCGCGTGATGCTCGGGTCCTTGGACCCTTGGGTGACGGCTCGGCCATGGGCATCCTGAGGCTGCGGGGCCGCGTCGACCTGCGGGGCCGTGACGAGCTCCGGGGCCCGCGAAGACGTTGGTCGGCCCCCGGGTGAGACGAGGTCGGACGTGCGCACCGCCGGTTGGTTCCTGGTCGTGGTCGGCCTCGCCATCGCGGGCGTGTGGACGCTGCTGCTCGGCAGCGGTCAGGTTCCCGAGGTGTCCGACGGGCGCGTCGACATCATCTTCCACATCGTGGCCGAGGCGCTCACGGCCACGCTCCTGGTCGCCGCCGGCGCGGGGCTCCTGCGCGGCTGGCCGCGCGCACCGCTGCTGGCGGCGGTGGCGATCGGCGCGCTCGCCTACACGGCCGTCAACT
>SKTG01000305.1 GCA_007118045.1 Nitriliruptoraceae bacterium | reverse complement strand
CTACCGGTTCGACGTCGCGATCACTCCTCGGCCTCGAGGCCGGGCAGGACCTGCTCGTTCCACTCCTCGATGAACTCGGGCCACTCCTCGCGCCACAGGATGTTCTCCGCCAGACCGGCGTTCTCGCGGTACTCGTCGAAGCCCTCGGTCTCCGTCCAGTCGCGCAGCGCGGCCTCGTACCAGTCCACCGCCTCCTCCGGGACGTCCGGGGGAAGGATGACACCGCGGTACTTGGTCGCCGTCAAGCCCCAGTCGAACTCCTGCGAGACCGGGACGTCCTCGAACAGCTCGTCGTCGAGCCGCTCCTCCGCGAAACCGAGCAGCGGACGGAACAGCCCCGACTCGATCTCCTGGCGGCTGTCGCTCGGGTTGCCGATCGTGGCGTCGATGTCGCCGCCCTGCAGTGCCGGGTTGGTCTCACCCGTACCGTCGTAGGCGACGATCTCCCATTCGAAGTCGTTGACCTCCGCGAGGCCCTCGACCAGCACCTGGTCGATGCCGCCGGCGGCCGGGACGCCCATCGTGAGGGGCGCGCCGTCCTCGTAGGCCTGCTGGGCGTCCTCGATGAAGGTCTCGATGTCCTCCCACTCGGACTCCTCGCTGACCACGACGTAGCCGACGTCCTCGAAGAACATGCCCACGTCGGTCCAGGTGTCCCAGTCGAAGGGGACCTCCTGGGTCGCGGGGAGCACCGACCGCGTCACCTCGGCCGGCAGCAGGTACAGCGGGTCGCCGCTCTGCTCGAGGAAGTAGCCGTACCCGACACCGCCGGCGCCGCCGGTCCGGTTGTCGACCGAGACGTCGACGTCACGGACCTCCTCGAGGCCCTCGGCCACCGCGCGCCCGAGCACGTCGCTGCCGCCTCCCGCGGCGAACGGCACGACCATCGTGATGGTGCCGTCCGGCTCCCAGTCCGTCTCGGCCGCCTCCTCGTCGTCGGCTTCGTCGTCCGCCTCGTCGGCGTCCGCGTCATCGGCATCGTCGTCGACCGTGTCCTCGGTGTCGTCGTCGACGTCCGGCTCGTCCGCGTCGCCGTTGCAGGCGGCGAGGACCAGCGCGAGTGCGAGCGTCGCGGCGCCCGTGCGCCGCAACCGGTGGGCACTGCCCCCACCTCGTGCTGCTCTCCGTGCGATCTGCATCAGGTGCTCCTCCTGGGGGTACCCGTTCCGTGGCGCGCGACGCGCTCCACCGCTCGACGAGAAGGATGTCCGTCGTCCGCCGTACCGGCGTCGTGACGCGGACCGTTCCCTCTCCCAACTACCCCCGTAGTCTCGGTCTGATGGTCTGTCCTGTCAACTGGGCAAGCCATAGCAGGTCGTTTAGACTCCGGCACCGCGCAGGTTCCTGCGACCTCCCACGGCGCACGAGGTGGCCAATGAGCACGGGATCGCCCTCCAAGACCATCGTGGCCTCGTTGCGGGCCGAGCCGTTGGGCAGCGTCATCATCGACGCCGCCCTCCGCGAGTGTGCGCTGCGCTCCGCGCGGCTGGTCGTGCTGGACGCACGCCCCAACGACGAGCAGCCGCCCCAGCCGTCCTCGTTGGCGAAGGAGGCGGAGCGACGGGCGCGTGAGGCGGGCGTCGAGGTGGAGGTCCGCGCCATGGCGCGCTCCCGGTCGGCCGGGACGACTGCGGTGTGGCTCGCCTCGGAGCTCGACGCGGATCTGCTGATCATCGGGCTGCGCCGACGCTCGCCCGTGGGCAAGCTCGTGCTCGGAAGCGACACCCAGGACGCGGTGCTTGGGGCCGACTGCCCCATCCTGGCCGTCAAGGCGGCGCCCGAGCACGACTGAGGTCACCGCCGGACCACCTGCCCGTCCTCGTTCGGCGGGAGGGCGGCCACCAGCCGCGAACCGAGGAACATCAGCAGGCTGGCGATCAGCAGGCTGGTGCCCAGCATCGCCCAGCCGAGGTCGAACCCGAGGCGCTCCGCCACGATCCCGAACGTGCCGGGGCCCGCCATGGCACCGGCGAAGAGCCCGCTCTGGGTGATGCCGGTCGCCGCGGCGGGCGCCTCCCGGTTCGCGGCGACGACCGAGTAGCTGAAGAGCCCGTTCCAGCCCCAGCCCGCGCCGAACACCAGGACGATGGCGGGGGCGGTCAGCAGCGTGCTACCGGTGGCGAGCAGCAGGTAGCCGACACCGCCGGCCACCATCAGGATCGAGGCGGCGGCGAAGAACAGCGGCCGGAAGCTGCGGTCCGCCCACCACCCCAGCGCGACGCGGGCCAGGACGCCGACCATGCTGCCCGACATCAGCACGATCCCGGCCAGACCCTCGGCCGTGCCGCGGTCCACCAGGCTCTCGACGAGGAACACGCCGAGGGAGTTCGAGGCGAAGTTGGCGAAGAAGGCGCCGGCGGCGAGCACCAGCAGGACGCGGCGGGCGCCCGGACGCAGGCTCGGGACCACCAGGGGCCGTCCGCGCTCGACCGGTCGACCACCGATCGGTGGCGCGAGCGGGATCAGCGTGAGCGAGAGCACGGCCGCGGCGACGAACGCCCAGCGCCAACCGAGCGTGAGAGCGAACACGGGGACGGCGAGGCCGCCGAGCAGGGAGGTCATGGGGACCGCGCTCTGCTTGAGCCCGAACGCGAACCCCTGCCGGCCCGGGTCGATGCCGCGCGCGAGCGAGAGGTTCGACGCCGGCTGGGCCGCGGCGTTGGCGAAGGCCGCGACGACCATGCCGACCAGCAGCCAGGCCCAGGTCGGGGAGGCGGCGATCGTCGCCAGGGCCAGCGCGGCCACGGCGCCGACGAGCACCATGGTCCGTTGGGTGCCGAGCCGCTCGGTGAGCCGGCCGGCGGGGGTGGAGCCAAGGGCCGACAGGGCGAAGAAGACCGTCACCAGCAGACCGAGGCGCGACTCGCTGAACCCCAGGTCGCCACGGACCTGCACGGCCACGCCGCCGAGCAGGAACGCGGGCAGCACGCTGACCAGGGTCGCGAGGATCGCGGCGGAGATCGCTCGCGTGCTCGAGACGCTGGCGCCGGGGCGGTCGGAGCCGGCCGGGCCCCCGGTCACGGCCGGGCCGCCCGTGGGATCAGACGCCGCGCCACTGCGGCTTGCGCTTCTCGACGAAGGCGGCGTTGCCTTCCTTGAAGTCCGCGCTGCCGTAGACCTTGTGGACGATGTCGGCGCTCTCCGGCAACCCGTCGAGCATGAGCCGACGCAGCGACTCCTTGCTCGCCCACATGGTCAACGGCGCCTGGGTGGTGAGCGTCTCCGTGAGCTCCGCCACGCGGGCGTCGAGCTCCTCCTCTGGGACCACCTCGGTGGCCAAGCCCATGTCGAGGGCGCGTTCGGCGTCGATGAAGTCCGAGCGCAGCACGAGGGCCTTGGTCTGGGCCACGCCGACGGTCCAGGCGAGCCGGGCGTAGTTCTCCATGCTGAGGCAGTTGCCGAGCGTGCGGGCGACGGGCATGCCGAACCTGGCGTTCGGTGCGCAGATGCGCAGGTCGCAGACGGTGGAGATCATCAGGCCTCCGCCGACCGCGTAGCCCTGGACGACGGCGACGGTCGGCTTCGGCAGCTGCTCGAGCTTCTCCGTGATGCTCTCGATGCGGGCCTCGTAGGCCAGCCCGTCGTCGCCGGTCTCGAAGTCGGCGAACTGGGAGATGTCGGTGCCCGCGATGAAGGCCCGGTCGCCCTCGCCGCGCAGCACCACGGCCCGGACCGAGTCGTCGTCGCGCAGCCGGACGCAGGCCGCGTCGAGCTCGTCGTACATCTTCCAGGTCATCGCGTTGCGGGCGGCCTCCCGCGCGAACGTCAGCGTGACGACCGAGCCGTCCTGCTCGTACCGAACCTCGCCCTGATCCACTAGATGACTCCTTCGCCGCGGAGCTCCGCGAGCCGTTCGCTACCGATGACGTCCTCGAGCACCGCTTCGGTGTGCTCGCCGAGCAGCGGGGCGGGGGTACGTACCGCGCCCGGGGTCCCGCTCATCTTGACCGGGATGCCGAGGACGTTGACCTCGCCCTCGACCGGGTGCTCGTAGGTCTGCAGCATCCCACGCTCGAGCGTGTGGGGGTCCTCGAACACCTGCTGGTAGTCGTAGATCGGGCCGGCGGGGAAGCCGGCCTCACCGAAGCGCTCGACCCAGACCTCCGTGGTCTCCTTGGTCATGACCTTCTCCGCCTCGTGTTGGAGCTCGAAACGGTTGGCCATGCGGGCGTCGTTGTCGACGAAGCGCTCGTCCTCGAGCAGCTCCGGCCGGCCGATCGTCTCGCAGAAGCGCTGCCACAGGCGGGGGTTGTTGCCGCCGACGGTGACCCAGCCGTCCTTGGTGCGCAGCGCCTGGTAGGGCGCCGTGAGCCGGTGGGCCGAGCCGAACGGTTGGGGGACGCGACCCGTGGACCACAGCTCCGCGGTCTCCCAGACGGAGAACGAGAGCGCCGCCTCGAACAGCGACGTGTCCAGGTACTGGCCCTCACCGGTCCGTTCGCGGGCGATGTAGGCGCTGAGCACGCCGAAGGCGAGGTACATCCCGGCGCTCAGATCGCTGACCGGGATACCGCACTTGACGGGCTCGCCACCGGGCTCACCGGTCACGCTCATCACCCCGGACATGCCCTGGGCGATCAGGTCGAAGCCGGCCCGCTGGCTGTGCGGTCCCGTCTGCCCGAAGCCGGAGATGGAGCCGTAGATCAGCCGGGGGTTGACCTCGCGCAGCGTCTCCCAGTCGATGCCGAGGCGGGAGGTCACCCCGGGACGGAAGTTCTCGATCACGACGTCGGCCGTGCGCGCGAGCTCGTGGAAGACCTGCTGGCCGGCCTCGCTCTTCAGGTCGATGGTGATGCTCCGCTTGTTGCGGTTGATGGCCAGGAAGGCGGCGCTGTCGTCGCCCTTCGGCATCCCGAAGCCCATCTTGCGGGTCATCTCCCCGCGCTCCGGTGGCTCGACCTTGATGACCTCCGCCCCCATGTCCGCCAGGAGCATGGTGGAGAACGGTCCGGCCATGGCCTGGGTCAGGTCGAGGACGCGGACCCCTTCGAGTGCTGACATGCTGGCTCTCTCCCTCGTTCGAGGTGCCGCCGTGGCCCGCCGCCACAGCGAGGACCCGCTTTGGTCAGACCAAAAGAAGGTCTAGTCGAACGATAGCCGGGTGGGCTACCCTGTCAACCGCGGTGGGTCGTGGGACGTCGGCGCCGTCGGTGCCTTCCGACGGCCGGACGCGGTCGCCCCGGGTGGGCAGCGGGACCGTGTCGCCCGTGGACGCGGCACCACATCGGCTGCCACCCAGCCGATGCTCCGGGGGACAGGTGGGCAGATGGCACTCGAGCTCGAGCCGATCGTGAAGGTCCGGACCTACGAGGAGGTCGTCCACCGCATCCAGGACGAGATCCTCAGCGGCCGGCTGCGTGGCGGCGACCGGCTCCCCGGTGAGCGGCGTCTGAGCGAGATGCTCGGCGTCAGCCGACCGACGCTGCGGGAAGCCCTACGCGTGCTCGAGACGCTGGAGATCCTCGAGCCGTCCGTGCGCAGTGGGCCGGACGGTGGCCCGCTGGTGCGCGCCAAGCCGGGGGAGGCGCTCTACCACCTGCTGCGCACGCAGCTCGCGCTGCACCACTACTCGATGCGTGACCTGGTGGAGACGCGCTACTCGTTGGAGGTGGCGGCGGTCGCCTGGGCGGCGCGCCGGGCGCAGCCCGAGCACATCGAGCGGCTGGAGGGGATCGTCGCGCGGATGCGTGAGCCGGGGCTCGACCGCGAGACTTACAACGAGCTCGACACCTCCTTCCACGCCAGTATCGCGCCCGCGACGGGCAACGCGTTGATCGGCCAGCTGATGTTCTCGATCCGTGGCGCGATAAAGGACGAGATGCTCGACACGTTCGAGCGCGTCGCCGACTGGGACGAGACGCGCGACCGCCTGACAGCGGAGCACTCCGCGATCCTCGACGCGATCAAGGGCGGCGACGTCGCCCGCGGCGAGCAGGTGGTGCGCACGCACCTGATCGACTTCGAGCCCAGGTGGCGCGCCGAGGCTCCGACCGACGGATCGACCGTCTCCTCCTGACGGCCGGAGTGGCCGGTCGAACGGCTCAGAGCCGGTCGAACCATGTGCGGACGGCGGCGACGCTCGGATCCCGTCCGAGCGCCACCATCAGCGCGACGCGGGCCTTGTGCAGCGGCAGGTCCCCCGCGGGGATCGCGCCGTCGTCGAGCAGCGTGCCGCCACCGCCCTCACCGCCGTACCGCAGGTCCGTTGCGCCACGTCGCGGCCGGGCCGCGATCACGACCGGGACGCCGTCCGCCACCAGCTCGCGTACGGCGCCACCCACCGCCGGGGGCACGTTGCCCAGCCCGGTGCCCTCCAGGGCGACACCGACCGCGCCCCTGGCAACGGCGTCGAGGAGCACGTGACCATCCATGCCCGGGAACACCGCGAAGGCCGCCACCCGGGGCTCGATGCGGTCCCCCGGAAGCGGCCGTGGCGACGGATCACGCAGGAACGCGACGCTTCTCTCGTCCACGCGCCCGCACGGCCCCATCGGGGAGCGCAAGGCACCGATGCCGTCGGTCGCCACCTTGGTGACCTCCCGCGCGGCGTGGACGTCGTCGTCGAGCACCACGAGCGCGCCGCGGCCCCGCGCGAGGCCGGAACCGGCGACACGCACCGCGTTGTCGAGGTTGCGGTCCCCGTCCGGTGAGAGCTCGTCGGCGGCCCGCATCGCTCCGGTCACGGCGACACCGCCGGCGTCCGCCGATGACCCGAGCCACAGGTCGGTCAGCCAGGCGGTCTCCTCGAGGGTGTCCGTCCCGTGCGTGAGCACGACCCCGTCCACGTCCGGTGGCTCG
>SKTG01000035.1 GCA_007118045.1 Nitriliruptoraceae bacterium | reverse complement strand
CTCTCACCGACCGGAGCGACCATCCCGAGTACGGCTCCGGTGCCCCCTCGGTGGAGGTGTCCATGGGCGCGCCCGCGAGGTCCGCGGGCACACCGGCGTGGCCGGCGGGAGGCTCCTCGCCGGTCAAGCTGGGCTCGGGGAGAACTCGAAGGGCAGCATCTCGCGGCACTCGACGTACTTGTCGAGCAGGTCCTTGGTGTCGTTCCCACCGAGGTAGAGCTCGCAGATCGCGAAACTGTAGCTGTCCTGTTCCAACAGCTCCGAGAGCTTCATGCCCACCTCGAGCTGCGGCTTGATCACGGCGGCCGGGAAGCGCTCCGCGACCGCGGCGATGTCCTCCGCCGAGGGGACCCGTGTGACCTCGGTGTCACCGTCCACGTCGAAGACGCGCCAGAAGAACTTGCCCGCACAGGCGTACATGCCCTCCCCCGCGGGGAAGTCCGGTTGCTCGCCACAGGCCACCTGGACCGTCACCTGTTGATTGGTCTGTCCGTCCACCTTCTGGAAGATGTCGCTGTGGGACTGTGACACCCGGGTGTTGATCTCCAGCAGCCAGACGTGGTTGCGCTCACGGTCCCAGTAGAACTCGACGTTGAAGGCGCAGTTGTCGAAGCCGATGTGCGGGATCACCGTGCGGGTGATCTCGCGCATCTTGTCCCGCACCAGGTCGGGAAGGTTCGAGGGGTACTCGTACCGGAAGAAGCTGCTGCCGTTCTGGTAGCGGATGGAGTCGATGATGCCGAAGGTCTCGACCCGGCCCTCGTAGGAGTAGCCCTCCAACGTGCACTGGCGCCCGCCGATCAACCCCTCGGCGAGGCAGTGGTGACCGTCGATGCGTGCTACCTCGTCCGGGAGTTGCGCGTTGTCGAGCACGAAGTTGAACGGTTCGGAGATTAGGTGGATCTGCTCCCGGATCTCCGACATCGCCGCCTCGAAGTCGTCCCGGCCGTTGATGCGGAAGCCGAGCATCGACCCGGACGACTTGATGGGCTTGATCCAGTACGGCGGCGTCAGCTCGATGGTGTCGAAGGCATCCTCGTCGAACGGATCGAACGCCTGGAACGGCGGGATGTGCTCCGGAACGACCTCGCGCTGGACCACCCGGCTCCAGTACTTGTGCTCACACTTGAGCAGGCTCTCCAGCGAGGGCGAGCGGACCCCGAACCGATCGCACAGCAGCGGCAACATCGTGCTCACGGGGAAGTCCATGTAGCCCGTGATGGCATGGACGGTGTCACCGGTGTCCGCCTGCCAGGCTCGGATCCGTCGTTCGGCCCGTTCCAGCATGTCCTCGATGGGGAAGTCGTAGGTGTCGAGGACCTCCGCGGGATCGAGCACGCCGTGGAAGGTGTACGAGTCGGCGTTGCGGATCGAGCGCAGCTTCTCCCGGTTGAAGTCGTTCAGGCCGACGAGGAACACGTTCTTGGTCGACACGTGAGCGACCTCCATATCGAGCCGGTGCCGCCGGTGGGCCCGGTGAACGGACCCTAGCCGGAGCTGCCGCACGGTCGTGCCCGGTTCACGCGACGGCGCTCAACCGGCTCCGTCACCGCGGGCGTCGTCACCGGCCTGCTGCTCGACCGGTGTCTCGCCGTCCTCAGGGAGGCCGCGTCGGCGTCGCCACAACCGCGCGAGCAACGGCTGGATGAGGGGCAGGGCCCAGATGAACACCGTCATCACCAGCAGGATGGCGCTGATGGGGCGCGTGAAGAAGCGCAACAGGTCCCAGTTGGTGGCGATGACGCTCTGCATGAAGCTGCGTTCCACGATGGGGCCGAGCACGATGCCGAGCACGACCGGCGCGACCGGGAACCCGTTGCGCTCCATCGCGAAACCGAGCAAGCCCATCGCCAGCATCACCCAGATGTCGAAGGTGTTGTTGCGGATGGCGTAGGCGCCGACCACGCAGAAGACGAAGATGATCGACATCAGCACGTTGCGAGGGATGCGCAGCAGCAGGCCACTGGAGCGGATCGCGATGTAGGCCAGCGGGAGCAGGAGCAGGTTGGCGACCAGGAACGTCAGGTAGACGGCGTAGACGAGGTCCGGTTGCTCGACGAAGATCTGCGAGCCCGGCTGCATGCCTTTCATGTACAGCACCCCGATGAGGATCGCGGTGATCGTGTCACCGGGGATACCGAAGACCAGCGTGGGGACGTACGCCGACGCCAGCCCGGCGTTGTTCGTGGAACTGGCGGCCACGATGGGTTCGATGTGGCCCTCGCCCTTGCCGAACCTGTGACCCTCCTTCGAGGTGTTCTTGGTCGACGCGTAGGCCACCCAGGCCGCGATGTCCGCACCCGCACCCGGCAGCATGCCGATGCCCGTCCCGATGGCACCTCCACGGGGGATGTGACGCTTGTACCGCCAGATCGTGCTGAGGGCGTTGCGGAAGAAGCGGGTCATGTCGAGCTTGCCGGCGGCGGCGGCGAGCTGGGTCCCGGTGACGTTGCGCAGGATCTCCGAGAAGCCGAACAGGCCGATCATCGCCGGGATGAAGTCGATGCCCGAGAGCAGGTCGGTCGACCCGAACGTGAAGCGCGGGGCCCCGAGCGTGATGTCGATGCCCACCATGGACAGCACCAGACCGATCAGCAGCGCGATCGAGCCCTTGACCTGCGACCCTCGCGAGATGATCACCGCGGCGCTCAGACCGAGCACGGACACCCAGAAGTACTCGAACGAGGTGAACCGCAGCGCGACCTCGGCGAGCAGTGGCGCCCCGAACATCAGAGCGGCCACGCCGATCAGCCCACCGATCGCGGAGCAGATCATGCCCACGCCGAGGACCAGGCCACCCTTCCCCGCCTGGGTGAGCCGGTAGGCATCCTCGACGTAGGCGGCGCTCGCGGGCGTTCCGGGCATCCGCACCAGCGCACCGGGGAGGTCACCAGCGAAGATCGCCACCGCCGACATCGTCACGATGGCCGCGATCGCGGGCAGCGGATCGAGGAAGAAGGCGAACGGCACGAGCAGCGCCGTCGCCATCGTCGCGGTCAGCCCCGGGATGCTTCCGATGAACAGGCCGTAGACACCGGCCATGAGGATGACGGCCCACAGGGCCGGGTCCATCATCAGCCCGAAGCCGGCGGCGATGTTCTCCAGCAACATCAGCCGCTCACCATCCGAACGGTCCCCTGGGCAACGGGACGCGCAGCACGGTCCCGAAGACGTACGAGACTGCGGGGGCCACAAGCGCCGCGATCGGCAGGGCGAGGACCAGCCGGACACCCAGGTGGACCATGATGCCGAACGCGATCAGCGCCATCGTCATGACGAACCCGAGGTACCCCGAGAGCACGACGTAGACGGGGACGGCCGCGACGATCACGACCACGTTGGCGATCGAACGCCACCGCTCCCCGTGGTCGACAGCCTCCGCGTCCATGGGAGCGACGCGCCCGGTGGCGGCCTGGACGATCAGACCGAGACCGAACACGCAGAACAGCACCCCGACGATGGTGGGGAACAGCCCGGGACCCGGGTAGCCGCCGGGCATCTCGGGGAGGCCGCGGGCGTACTGGACCAGCGCCGCACCGAGTGCGAGCGTGATCAGTCCGGCCACGGCCTCCCGAGGGTGCCGCGCGAGCTGGTTGCGCACGGGGTCGTCCGCTCCTACTCGGCGAGTCCGGCCGCCTCCATCAGCTCGGCGAACTCCGCGTCCTGTTCCTGCATGAACTCGCCGTACTCGCCCGAGTCGCGCCAGACGATCCCGAACCCGGAGTTGTCCATCAGCTCGATGAACTCGTCGGACTCGACGACGGTCTGGGTGGCCTCCTCGAGCGTGGCGATCACGTCGTCAGGCGTGCCATCGGGGGCCGTGAGTCCACGCCAGGCACCGATGGAGACGTCGTAGCCCTCGTCGGCGAGCGTCGGCACGTCGGGGAAGTCGTCCGACGGCTCGTCAGCCATGATGGCCAGCGGCCGGGCACGTTCCTCGTTGATCATCGACGCGTTCTCCGGGAGGCTGGCGAACGAGACGTCGATGCCGCCCGCGACCAGCTCCTGCAGCGCTGGGGCGGCACCCTCGCTCGGCACCCAGGTGATGTCGCCCTCCTCCATGCCCGCCTCGAGCAGCATGCCGGCACGTGCCATGTCCCAGATACCGCCGCGCCCGGTGCCCGAGCCGGTGATCTCACCGGGGTTCTCCTCCGCGTCGGAGAGGAGGTCCTCCACGCTCTCCCACGGTGCGTCGTCGGCCACCGTGATCCCTGCCGGGTCGAAGTTGACCTGCGCGATCGGTGCCATGTCGTCGACGCTGACGTCGGCGAGGCCCATGTGACGCATCATGGCGATCTCGACCGTGGTCAGGCCGATCGTGTAACCGTCCGGCTCCGCCGTGGCGATCGCGGTGTGGCCCACGGCGCCACCGCCGCCGGTCTGGTTGACCACGTTGACCTGTTGCCCGAGCTCGTCGGAGAGGCCCTCGGCGAGCGTGCGTGCCACCTGATCGGTGCCCCCACCCGCGTCCCACGGGACGATCACCTCGATGGGCCGGTCCGGGTAGTCGTCGTCGGCCGCGGCGTCGGCGTCCTCCTCCTCGTCCTCCTCCGGAGCCTCCTCGGCATCGTCGTCCTCGACCGCGTCGTCCTCGGGCTCGTCGACGTCCTCGTCCGGCTCGTCGGCGGGGTCGTCCCCGACGGCCTCGTCGTCGAGCGCATCACCGCAGGCCGCAACCACGAGCGCCAACACCGACAGCATGGCCAGCAGCAGACGCGGCCTCACCGTCCTCGTCCCACCGGTGCGTACACGTGTACCTCTCATCGCGATCTCCCTCCCTGTCGATCGGCGTGGCACGCCGGTGCGGTTCCCACATCCGACACCAGGTGTCTTGCAACGCTAGGTCGGGGCCACCCGGTCGGCAAGGGCCTTGGTCAGGCCAGTAACGGAGTTACCCGAGGGCATCCGCGCGCCGGCGTTCGAGCCTGACCGAGCTCGGTCCGTGGGGGCGTCGTCTACCGTCGGCGCCCCACCACGATCGGCCCGGGCAGCGATGAACAGCGAGCGGACCCGGGTCGGTGTCGGGATCGTCGGTTGGGGCAGCATCGCCCGGATACATGCCGAGGCGTTGTACGACCTCCCTGACGCGCGGCTCGCGGCCGTGCACCGTCGTGGTGGCACGCGCCCGGAGGGTCTGCCCGCGGAGGTGGCGGTGGTCTCCGACCTCGACGCCCTCCTGGCCTCGAACCACGTCGACATCGTCGTCGTGTGTACACCGACGGGGCTGCACGCGGCGCAGGCCGAGGCCGCGCTCGCCGCCGGCAAGCACGTCGTCGTGGAGAAGCCGCTCGCCCGGTGGCCCGACGACGCCCGCTCGGTGATCGCGAGCGCGCAGGCCCATGGCCGGCTGCTCTCCACGGTCTCGCAGCGCCGGTTCGAGCCGGCGGTGCAGGCGACGGCGGCGGCGGTGGGTGGAGGCGGCCTGGGCCGGCCGATCCTCGGCGAAGCGCTGGTGCGGTGGCGCCGCGAGCCCGCCTACTACGCACAGGCCGGATGGCGCGGCACCGTCGCCGAGGACGGCGGGGTGCTGCTCAACCAGGGGATCCACGTCGTGGACCTGCTCCGGTGGCTGATGGGCCCGGTCGACGTGGTCCACGGCTCGGTGGCGACCCGGGTCCACGCCATCGAGGCGGAGGACACCGCGGCGGCCTCGTTGACGTTCGAGAGCGGCGCGCTCGGGATCATCTCGGCGACGACGGCCACACGGCCGGGCACCCCCGGCGAGCTCAACCTCTTCTTCGAGCACGGCTCGATCGGCCTGACGGAGACCGGCGTCACGCGCTGGGAGGTCCCGGCCATGCCGCGGCCGGATGCCCCCCACGCTGCGGTGACCAGCAGCGGTGCGTCCGACCCGACCGGCATCGGCAGCCTCGGACACCGCCGGCAGTGGGAGGACGTCCTCGACGCCGTCGTGGCACGGCGAGCCCCCGCGGTCAGCGGTCAGGACGGTCTGGCCGCCCTCGAGGTGGTCCAGGCCGTCTACGACTCGGCGCAGCAGGGACGGTCCGTTCGGCCCGGCGGCTGAACGCCGCGCCGCTGCGGAGCGTCCATCGTCGACCGCGGATCGTCACGCCGTCAGCGTTCGCCCGCCGGACCCGTGCTGGCGCGAACGACCAGTTGGGGCGCGAACGTGGCGTCCGCGGCTGGATCCGTGCCGGCGAGCACCGCGGCCAGGCGGTACCACGCCTCGCGGCCGAGATCCTCCTTCGGGATGGCCACCGTGGTCAACGGCGGGGTGGCGTAGCGGGCGAAGGGGATGTCGTCGAACCCGGTGACGCTGACCGTGTCGGGGACCCCCACTCCGAGCTCGTAGAGGCGAGCCAACGCGCCATAGGCCACGAGGTCGTTGTAGCCGACGATCGCCGTCACACCCGCGGCCACGGCGCGATCGACGTTGTCGAAGCCGTCCTCGAACATCGCCCCCGCCTCGAGTTCGAGCAGCGAGAAACGCTCCTCCGCCGCCCATCGCAGGGCCGCGAGCCGCTCACGGTTCGCCCAGCTCGTCCCCGGTCCCATCAGGTAGGCCACTCGGCGGTGCCCCAGGCTGGTCAGGTGATGGGCGATGGCCCGCATCCCCGACCCGTGGTCGATCGACACGCTGGGGACCGCGGTCGCGTCCAGCCGGCGGTTCGCCAGGACGACCGGTTCCAGGCCGGGTAGCAGTTCGGCGAGGTCGTCGTCGGGCATCCGCGGGGAACACAGGACCAGCGCATCGCAGCGGCGTCGGACCTCGCGGGCGAGGATCGCCTCCTCGTCACGGTTCTCGTGCGTGTCGGCGACCAGGACCCGGTGGTCGGCGGCGCCGGCCTCGTCGCTGACGCCACGCAGGATCGCCTGGAACATCGGGTTGGCCAGGTCCGG
>SKTG01000236.1 GCA_007118045.1 Nitriliruptoraceae bacterium | reverse complement strand
CGGCCGAGCGGGGCGGCGGTCCGGCCGACCGAGCGGGCGGCTCGGGCGAGCAGGCGGGCGCCTCGGCCGACCAGACCGGGGCGTCAGCCGACCGCGGTCCCGCGCGCCAACAGCCGGAACGACTCCACGAGGTGGTGCCAGTGGCAGCCGGTGCACACCTCGACGGTGTAGACGGTCAGGTCCCCGTGCCGCTCCGCCTGCCGGGCGAGCGACTCCCGCGGCACCGCCCGTCCGGACCGGCTCCGGGCGTTCTTGCCCTCGAAGACGTAGCTGACCTGCGTCAGGGCGTCGCCCTCGCAGATGGGACACGCGTCGGCGACCGCGGACCCGATGTGGCGACCGGCTCGGACCAGATCGGGATGCGCGTCGCAGACGTCGTCACGCGAACGGCGACCCTCCCGGACGTCGGCCAGCAGGGCGCGCCGCCGCAGGCGGTAGTCGGTGCGGCCTTCACGCAACGTCGCTGCCATCCACGCGTGGCCTCCGGGGGCCCGGACGCCGGTCGGCTCAGGGTACGCCCGGCTCCCCGGGCCCGCACCGGTAGCGTCGCGCCGCCACCGGGCCGCCGGCACCGCCACGGAGTGCGCATGACCACCTCGCCACCGCCCGTCCGCCGGGAGGAGCTCGTCGAGCAGCTGCACGGTCACGCGGTGGCCGACCCCTACCGCTGGCTGGAACGGCCGGCCGGCGACCCCGAGGTGCGGGCGTTCGTCACCGCCCAGAACGCCGCCAGCGCCGAGCACCTCGCCACGCTCCCCGCGCGCGACCCCTTCCGTGCACGACTGCGGGCTCTCTGGGGCCACCCCCGTCGGGGCGTCCCCTGGCGTCGTGGCGGCTGGTGGTTCCAGCGGCACAACGACGGGCGGCAGGACCAGGACGTGTTGTGGGCGGCCCCCGTCGGCGACGTCGCTGCCGACGTGCCGCCGGCACGTGCCTGGAGGCCCCTGGTCGACCCGAACACCTGGACCGCCGACGGCACGGCGTCGCTGACCGGGGCCGTGGCCACCCACGCCGGCGACCGGGTCGCGATCGGTCGCTCGGACGCCGGGTCGGACTGGGTCACCTGGTCGGTCGTGGAGACCGCCACGGGGCGTTTCCACGACGACGAGGTGCGGTGGTCGAAGTTCGGCGACGCGGCCTGGCTACCGGACGGCTCGGCCTTCGTCTACACCGCCTACGACCCGCCCGAGGAGGGCCACGAGCACGCCGCCGCCGTCCGCGACCAACGGCTCCGGCTGCACCGTCTGGGCACACCACAGGGGGACGACCCCGTGGTCCACGCGCGGCCGGACCAGCCGGAGTGGGGGTTCTTCCCGGAGGTCAGCCACGACGGTCGTTGGCTGCTGCTCACGGTGCATCGCGGCACCGACCCGACCACCCGGGTGCACGTCGCCCCGATCACCGACGGGACCATCGGCGAGATCGTGCCGCTGCTCGACGAAGGCGACGCGCGCTACACCCCGCTCGGGGTCCTGGACGGTGAGCTGGTGGTCGTCACCGACGCCGGTGCACCGCTCGGTCGGGTGCTGGCCGTCGACCTGGCCGATCCGGCACGCCGACGGGAGCTCGTCGCCGAGGCGCCGGACCGGCTCGAGGGCGCCGAGCTCCTGGGCGCCGCCGGACCCGACGACCCCGGGTGGCTCGTCTGCCGCCGGCTGCACCACGCCACCGCTCGGCTCGACGTGCACGACCCGCGGTCCGGCGCGCACGCGGACACGCTGCCGCTGCCCGGTGCGGTCACGGTCGTGGCTGCCGCCGGCGGCCGGCACGACCACGTCCTCCACCTCGCCGTGGAGTCGTTCGACCGGCCCGTCCGGATCCAGCGCGCGGTGCCGGCCGACGGCTCGGTGACCCCGGTCGAGGACGACCGGCGCGACCCGGACGCCGACGACGTCGTCGTCGAGCAGGTGCTCGTCCGCCACGCTGACGTCGCCGTGCCGCTGTTCGTCCTGCACCGACCCGAGGTCACGCCCGACGGTGCGCGCCCGACCGTGCTGTGGGGTTACGGCGGGTTCGACATCCCCGTCACCCCAACGTTCCGGCCTGCGTGGCGGGCCTGGGTCGACGCCGGCGGCGTGCTGGCCGTCGCCTGCCTGCGCGGTGGCGGCGAGTACGGCCGGACCTGGCACGACGACGGCAGGCTGGCCAACAAGCAGCACGTCTTCGACGACGCGCTCGCGTGCGCCGCCTGGCTGACCGGGCGCCGGCGGGACCGGGTCACGGCCGAGGCCAGGACGGCGGGGACCGACCCCGACGCCGTGTGGTCCGCGCCGCGTCACCTCGGCATCGAGGGGCGCTCGAACGGTGGCCTCCTGGTCGGTGCCTGCATCACCCAGGAGCCCGATGCGTTCGCCTCCGCCGTCCCCGAGGTCGGTGTGCTCGACGCGATCCGGTTCCACCGCTTCACGATCGGGTGGGCGTGGACCTCGGACTTCGGCGACCCCGAGGATGCGGACGATCTCGCCGTCCTGCTGCGCTACTCGCCCTACCACCGCGTCCGTGACGGGGTCGCCTACCCCGCGACGCTGGTGACGACGGGCGACACGGACGACCGCGTCGTGCCGGCCCACTCCTACAAGTTCGCCTCGGCGCTGCAGCGGGCCCAGGCTGGCGACACGCCGATCCTGCTGCGCATCGACACCTCGGCCGGGCACGGGGCGGGCAAGCCGGTGCACAAGCTCGTGGAGGAACGGGCCGACGTGCTGGCCTTCCACGCCGCCCACCTCGGGCTGCGCGTCACGAGCTGAGCCCGCCCCGCCCCTCGCGCCGGGCCGCTTCGACGTTCGGCCTGGCCAGGAACGCTCCGGTCAGGGCCATCACGCCCGCCGGCAGGTAGCCGATCGGGATCATGGTCTCCTCGCCGAGCGGGACCATCAGCAGCAGGGTGGCGGGGATGGAGATGGCCCCGACCCAGGCCACGGGCCGCAACACGGTGATCGACCGCCGCCACCACCGGCGCAGGGCTCGGACGGCGAGCCACGCGAAGGCCAGCGGGATGCCGACGCCGAGGACCAGCCATCCGAGCAGCCGCGGGCCCTCGACCTCGAAGCCCTCCGTGAGCGGCGCGGCGAACGCGGCGAGGGCCACGACCACCGACTGGATCAGGCTCAGGGACACCCCACCGACCACCAGCCAGTTGGCGGCCCGACCGAAGGGGTGGCTGCGACGGGACGGACCGGTGCTCACCCGCGGCTCCCCGCCCTCGCTGGCGCCCGACGACCCCGCCGCGGCGGGGTCGTCGGTCCGTGCGCTCGCATCCTCGCGAGCTGCTCGCGCGTGGGTGTCAGCTGGTCAGCCAGTCCGGCTTGCCGCCCTTGGTCTGCCAGAAGATCGCGGCGATCTCGTCGATCTTGGCGAGCAGGTCCTCGCCGGCCTTGGGGTCCATCGTCTTCTTGGCGTCCCCCGCGGCCTTGATCGCGTGCCAGAACTTCTCGTGCAGGTCCGGGTGGTCCTCGAGGTGGTGGGGCTTGAAGTAGTCGGTCCACAGCACGGACAGGTGGTGCTTGACCAGCTCCGCGCGCTCCTCCTTGATCAGCAGGGCGCGGGTGCGGAAGGTCTCGTCGTCGGAGTCCTGGTACTTGACCGCGGACTGGTACACCGACTCGGCCTCGATGCGGGCCTGCTCCGGGTAGTACACCCCGCACATCAGGTCGCAGTGCGCGTCGACGGTGGTCAGGTCACGGACCGGGTTCAGCGCGTCGAGAAGGGACTTCAGTCGCATGGATCGTTCCTCACGTCGGCGGTTGTCGCCGGCGAGCATAACGAGCCTCGGGCCCCGGCAACGTGGCCGTCCGACACCCCGACGACCGGCCGGCCCGCACCACACCCGATCACCCGCCCGTACCCCCCGTGCGTTGCGAACGGCTCGCAGTCGGCGCGCCGCGCGGGTGATCGCGATCGCGCTGCTCGCCGAGCTGCTCGCGGTGTCGCTCAACCGCTCGCTGGTACGCGTCGCCGGCGGCTCGATGGAGCCCGCGATGTGGCCCGGGGACGTGCTGTTGACGTTGCCCGTGCCGCCCGGCACCTACCGCGTCGGCCACGTCGTCGTCGTGGCCGACCCGACCGACCCGACCCACCGGGTGGTCAAGCGGGTGCACGCGATCCATGCGCGTGGACGCGTCGATGTCCGCGGGGACGCCCCGGACCGCTCCACCGACGGTCGCCACTGGGGCCCCGTCCCCCGGGCCGCGTTGCGGCGGCTCGTGATCGCACGGTGGCCGGACCTGCGGACCCCGCTGCACGCGCGGCGAGCGGCCCCTACGGACCCTCACGGACGCGCGGCGACGAACAGCAGCTCGGGATCGTCGAGGGCGACCTCACCGGGAGCGCGCCGGCCGTAGGCCCCGGGTTCGACACCGCGGACGTCCACCACCTCGAGCCCGACGTCCTCGAGCAACGCCGCGCCCTCCCGGACCGTGTACGCCGCGGTCCACAGGTCGAACGACGCCCGGGCGTGGTCCGGGCCGCGCACCTCGCTCACCTGGTGGTGGACGAGGTGCACCGGATCGAAGGCGTCGCCCGGCGCGAGGTGTCGCGCCGCGAACAGGGCGTGGAAGAGCGTGACCACGACGCGGCCGCCGGGACGCACGACGGCCGCCAGCTCCGCGGCCACCAGCGGATCGACGGTGGCGGAGGTACCGAGCGCCCCCTGGCACAACGACCACACGACGTCGAAGCCAGCCGAACGATCGCCGAGCACCGAGCGCAGCTCCCGTGCGTCGCCGCAGTGCCAGGTCACCTCGACGCCCTCGTCCCCGGCAGCGGCGCGGCCGGCCGCGATCAGCTCCGCTGAGACGTCGACGCCGGTCACGTGCACGCCCTGCCCGGCAAGCCGACGCGCGTGACGGCCGTCGCCGCACCCCACGTCGAGCAGCCGGTCACCCGGCCGCAGGTCGAGCAGGTCGCGCAACGCCCCGACCTCCTCCTCGGTGCCCTTGGTGAACGCGTTGCGCGCGTAGCTGGCGCCCTGGAACCGGCCGATCGGGACGTAGAAGGCCGGGTCCCCCGCACCGGGCGGTTCCGGGGCCGTCACGGGCGCGTCCCGGTGGTCGCGCCAGGATGACGGTCGGGGAGCGGACAGGCTCACCGCTCGGGGTCCCCACGCGAAGCCGGGCCACCCGGCCCCCCGTGGCGACGGTCGACGTCCTCGGCGTCCCCGTCCGGGCCGTCCTCCTCGGGGGCGACCCCGTCCGGGCCGTCCTCCTCGGGGGCGCCCCCGTCCGGACCGTCTCCTGCGGCCTCGCCATCGAGCTCCGGACGGGAGGCGGCCCACTCGTCGAGCGCGGCCAGGGCCTGCTCCTCGCTCATCGGCCCGCGTTCGAGGCGCAGCTCCAGCAGATGCTGCCAGGCCTCCCCGACCGCGGGACCGGGAGCGATCCCGAGGTGGCGCATGATGGCGTTGCCGTCGACGGCTGGCCGGACCGCCTCCATCTCCTCCTGCTCGCGCAGCTGCGCGGCCCGGCGCTCGAGCTCGTCCACGCGTCGCTGGATACGGGCGGCCTTGCGTGCGTTGCCGGTGGTCACGTCGGCGCGGGTGAGGGCGTTGAGCCGCCCGTAGAGGTGACCGGCGTCACGCACGTACCGGCGGACGGCCGCGTCGGTCCAGCCCTGCTTGTAGGTGTGGAAGCGCAGGTGCATGCGCACCAGCTCGCTGACGTCCTTGATCGTCCGCTTGTCGAACCGCAGCTCACGCAACCGTGCCCGGGTCATGCGCGCACCGACCACGTCGTGGTGGTGGAAGGTCACGGTCCCGTCGCCGTGGATCTCGCGGGTGGCCGGCTTGCCGACGTCGTGCATCACCGCCGCGAGCCGCAGGACGAGGTCGGGACCGTCCTCCTCCAGCGCGATGGCGTTGTCGAGCACCGCGAGGGTGTGCGCCTCGACGTCCTTGTGACGGTGCATCGGATCGTGGCAGTGACGCAGCTCGGCGAACTCGGGGAGCACGTGATCCGCCAGGCCGGTGCGCAGGAGCAGCTCGATGCCGCGCCGGGGTGCCCGAGCCTCTATCAGCTTGACCAGCTCGTCGCGGATCCGTTCCGCCGACACGGTGGCCAGCTGGTCCGACATGGCCAGCGCGGCGGCCTCGGCCGCCTCGGCCGGCGCCGCATCGAGCACGGCGGCGAAGCGCGCGAGCCGCAGCATCCGCAACGGGTCGTCGCCGAAGGACAGCTGCGGGTCGATCGGGGTCCGCAGCGCACGGGTGTGGAGGTCCTTGAGGCCACCGAACGGGTCGACGAACCGGAACGCGGGCACCTGGACCGCCATCGCGTTGACGGTGAGGTCCCTGCGCGCGAGGTCCTCCTCGATCGAGGTGCCGTAGGTCACGTCGGGGTGGCGCGAACCCGGCGTGTACTCGTCGGCGCGGAAGGTCGTGATCTCGACGATGCGGCCCGGACCCTCGGATCCTCGGCTCCGGCACGACACGGTCCCGAACGCCGCGCCGGTGAGCCAGATGGCGTCGGCCCACGGCCGCAGCAGTCGCTCGACCTCCTCCGGGGCCGCCGAGGTGGCGAAGTCGAGGTCGAGCTGCTCGAGACTGGCGGCGTCGCCACCCGCCAGCAGCGTGTCGCGGACGGTGCCACCGACCAGGTAGAGCTCGTGGCCGGCCGCCGCGAAGCGCTCCCCGAGCTCGCGCGCCTCGGGGTAGACGTCGACGAGCCGCCCGAGCTGGGTGGCCTGGTCGGTGGTGAGCACGTCGTCGGTCACGTCGGATCCGGCGGGGTCGGCGAGGGCCAGCGGGTGGCCGTGAGGTGTCGATGGCGGGCTCGCGACCCGCGTACGGCCGCGGCGCGGCGTCGGCCCGGACCCTACGGCCCCACGGCCACCCCCGCGAGCCGGGGCCCGGACCGGGCGGCCACACGCACGCGGCCGGGTCCG
>SKTG01000055.1 GCA_007118045.1 Nitriliruptoraceae bacterium | reverse complement strand
GACCGGCTACGGCTACTGGGGCTTCTCCCCCTCCAACATGCCCGAGGGCGGCTACAGCGAGTACGGGGTCGAGGCGATCGGGCTGAACCCCGACGGCTACGCGTCCAACAACGATCTCACGAACGTCGACTACGGCTTCGATGCCGAGGGCTGCGTCCGCGATCCGCAGCCGTTCCCGACGGAGTGGCCGAACGGGGTGGTGACCCCGCACGCGTCGTTCCTGGCACTCGAGTTCGCGCCGCAGCAGGCGCTTGACAACCTCGAGAACCTGCGGGCGGACTTCGACGGGATCTACACCGACCGGGGATTCCGGGACTCGGTCAACGTGGACTCGGGCGTGATCTCGGACTACTACCTGGCGCTCGACCAGGGGATGGTCATGGCGGCGATCGCCAACGCCACCCACGGTGAACGGTTCCGCGGCTACTTCACGCGCGGTGAGGTCGAGGAGACGATCCGTCCGCTGCTGGAGATGGAAGCCTTCACCGCTGAACCGGCCTCATGAGTACCACCGCCGAGGTCGCACGTCGGGACTGGGAACGGCAGATGGGCCAACGCGCCGACGCGTCCACCGCCCTGACCCGCAGTCACCTGCTGCTCCCACCGGACGACGTGCGGGCAGCGGCGGGCGCCGGGCAGGTCACCATCACCTGGGAACCCGTCCGGGGTGCCCTCGGCTACCTCGTCCATCGCAGCGAGCAACCGAACGGGCCATTCGAGGCCATCGACCACGGCGGACGTGACGTCCTGGCCGTCCCGGCCAGCGGCTACGCGGACACCACCGGCGAGGTGGCACGAACCTACTGGTATGCCGTCGCAACGGTGGCGGACCTCGAGCAACCATCGAGCGAACTGAGCGAGGCCGTCGAGGTCGCATCACTGCCAGCGCGTGACGCGGAGGTTCACCTCACCGCGCATGTCGACCAGCCGGCCACCACCCTGCGTCGAGTCTGGCACATGATCGGCAGCGAGCGACTGTCGCAGCTGTTGAGCGACGAGACCGTCGGCGGGCAACCGATCGCCGAGGAGTTCGATCTGGCCCTGCAGTTGGCGCGACGCGAGCTGGGGGTAGAACGGGTCCGGGCGCACGCCATCCTGCACGACGACCTCGGCATCTACCACGAGACCGACGGATACCCGATCCACGACTTCACCGCCATCGACCGGGTCTACGACCGGCTGCTCGAGATCGGCCTCCGCCCGGTGGTCGAGCTGTCCTTCATGCCGCGCGACCTCGCACGGGATCCGGACGCAACCGTCTTCGCCTACAAGGCGCACATCTCCCCGCCTCACGACTGGGACCGCTGGAGCGACCTCATCCAGGACCTCACGCAGCACCTCGTCGACCGCTACGGCCTAGACGAGGTCGCCGGCTGGGGGTTCGAGGTCTGGAACGAAGCGAACCTCGACGTGTTCTGGAGCGGCACGCGCAGCGAGTACCTGGAGCTGTACCGGCGGACCGCGGCCGCAGTGAAGGCGGTGGACGAACGGCTCCTCGTGGGTGGTCCCGCCAGTGCCGCGGCCGGGTGGCTCGGTCCCTTCGTCGACGAGGTGGTGGACCACGGGGTGACCGCGGACTTCGTGTCGACCCACACCTACGGCAACGTGCCGCTGAACGTGCGGGAGTACCTCGACGAACGTGGCCTACCCGACATCGAGGTGTGGTGGACGGAGTGGGGGATCACGCCCAGCCACTTCTTCGAGATCACCGACGGCGCGTTCGGGGCGCCCTTCGTCCTTCACGGCATGAAGGCCGCGCAGGCCAGTGCCGAGTGGTTGGCTTACTGGGTCGTGAGCGACCACTTCGAGGAACTCGGCCGTCCACCGAGCTTGCTCCACGGCGGGTTCGGCCTGCTCACCGTCGGCAACCTCCGCAAGCCGAGGTGGTGGGCGCTGGCCTTGGCCGAGCAACTCAGCGACCAACTCGTCACCGTGGAACTCCAGGGCGACGGTGCCTCGTCAATGGTGGATGCCTGGGTGTCGCGCGATGGCGCCGGGCAGATCGACGTCGTCGCGTGGAACGGGACCCTCGATCAGTCGAAGCGCGATGGGGCGGCGATCCTCGAGCGGCGGCTCGTCGTCCGCCTCGAAGGGCTCGAGGCTCCCACCTACGACGTCGTCGTGGCGCGCGTCGACAGCGAGCACTCCAACCTCGTGGCGCGCTGGGACGACGGCGGAGCCTGGCCCGAGGGCCACGAGTGGGCCTCGCTGGCTGACGAAGACCGGCTCGAGGAGGAGGAGTTGGCTCCCCTGCGGCCGGACGCTGGCGTAGGCCACCTCGAACTGGGCCTGCCGATGCCGGGGGTGGTCCGGGTACGACTGATCCCGCGCGGCGATTGACATCGCGGTTTCGGGCAGTCCCAGACCCCTTCTGCTGGGCCACGAGACGGCGGTGTCGACCGACACAGCTCCGCTTCCAAGCCAGCCCGAGTTCGACAGGGAACGACCGAGTGTCCCGCCGAGATCAACGACGCCACGGGGCCCTCCGTGTCGCCGCTCACCGACAGTGTCATCAGCGGAGTCCCAATGGATCGGGCCGTGCGGACCTTGGCCCGAAGGACCGCGATGGCGAAGTCCTCACGACCGCAGTTCGTCATGCGCGCGACGGCCAGTGGGAGTCCTCGCCCGAATCACGGCCCGCACTCAGGCGGCCCTTGCTACGAGCTCGCTGAACTTCTCGGATGGTGTCATCCAGCCCAGTGTTTGGCGAGGACGTTCGTTGAGCTCGGCGGCGATGGCGTTGAGCTGCCGGTCGGTGACGGTGGCGAAGTCGAGGCTGCGGGGCAGGTACTGGCGCAGCAGGCCGTTGGTGTTCTCGTTGGTGCCGCGCTGCCAGGGTGAGTGCGGATCGGCGAAGTAGACGTCGAGGTCGATGGCCACGGTGAAGGCCAGGTGCTCGGCCATCTCCTTGCCTGATCCCAGGTCAAGAACCGGCGCAGCTGCTCGGGAAGCTCGACGATCTTGGCCGCCACGGCGTCGCGGACCGTGATGGCCTTGCGGTCGTCGGGCAGACGCACCAACAGCGTGAACCGGGTGGTTCGCTCCACGATCGTGGCGACCTGGGACTTGCCGGCTGGCCCCAGGACGAGGTCGTCCTCCCAGTGGCCAGGCACTGCCCGATCGTCAGCTTCGGGCGGCCGCTCGGAGATCGCCACCGCGTCGGTGATGCGCCCACGCGTGCCTCTGCCGGGGTTCGGGCCCTTGCGCCGGCGGCGGGCACGCCCGGTGCGTAGCGCCTCGGTGAGCTCGGCTCGCAAGCCTCCACCGCCCTGGAGGTAGAGCGCCTGGTAGATCGTCTCATGGGACACCCACCAGTGTGGCTCATCGGGATGCTCGAGGCGTAGACGGTTGGCGATCTGCTCCGGCGAGTGTCTCTTCTTCAGCCGTTTGGCGACCTCAGCCGCCAGCCGCCGGTCCGCCACCAGGCGGCGCACCCTGGGTCGACGGGCCTCGGTGTCGGCGCGACGCTGCGCCCGGCTGGCCCGGTAGCACCTCCGACCTCCGTTGCGCTCCACCTCACGAGCGACCGTCGACGTGGGCCGATCGAGCTGTCGTGCGATGTCCGCGAAACTGCATCCTGTGGCCACACCCAGCGCGATCTCCTCGCACTCGTCGACCGTCAACCGTGCTCCTGGCACCTGCACCACCTCCGGCGCGAGAACGACACTCTGGTCGTTCAGCGAGCCGTGGCGTTGCAACCACTACCTGAGCGCGGGCGGTGATGTAGCTGCAACCGGCGTTTCTACGGCTGGATCGCCGGCGAGCCGCGGGGTCACGACGCGTCGGTTGCTCCGCGACGTCGATCTCGCCGGCAGCCAGGCCGCTTTGCTGGGCTACTGGCGCGATGGCGTGACGTCGAGGAGCTGAATCTCGGCGATGGACGTCCAGTCGGCGCCACCGTGACCGGCATGGGACGCGGCCGCGAACAACCGCCGCAGAGCGTCGAACATCCCGGCATCGAGCCCCATCGCTCGGAGGGACACGGCAAGCTCCGCCGCCCACTCGGCCATGGCGTCGACGGATCCCTCGTCCCCTGCAGACGGATCGATCCTTCCGGTGACCTGGTCGAGCAGCGACCGGATCTGGAAGGAGTAGAAATCGAGGGCGGTCGGCTCGAACCACTCGAGTGGGACGTCGTGCTGCCTGCAGATGTGCAGCCCCTGGAGTAGGCCGACCGCCATCGGCAGGTAGGCAAGCACGACCGCCAGCCCGCCGACGTAGGCCGCCCCGGGTGCGGCATCAACGTAGGTGGCCGCCCCGACCCGGTCGAAGAGTTCACGGTTCGCGTCGTAGGCGGCACGATCCCCCGAGACCAGGAAGACACCGGCTCCAGCGCGGACCTGGCCGTCGGACCTCGGGATGGCCAGGTCCAGGTAGTGGCCTCCCGCTGCGGTGACGACGGTGTTCAGGGACTTCGCCTGGTCCGGATCCACGGGGGAGGTCGACGCGACCGCCCTGCCTCCTAGACCCACGCCCGCCGCCTCCACGAGCGTCTTCGCCACCTCGTGGTCCGACACCGAAACGATCGTGAGAGGGCTCGAGGTCAGTGCGTCGGCCACCGACCGCGCCACACGGACCCTCGGACCCGACAACGCTTCGGCCTTGGTTCCGGTCCGGTTCCACACCATCACCTCGGCGCCGGAGGCAGCGAGCACCTCGACCAGGGCGCTGCCCATCGCTCCGGACCCGATCACCGTAACGTCACTCATCAGCGGACCTCCACGAGTGGGGCGCGCTTGCTGCCGCGGTCCGCGCCCGCCGATCCCCGTCACCCCGATACTGACGAACACGCTCGTCGAGGGCAACACGCCCGTCCCCCGCTGTCGTCGTGCATGATCCCGGAGCTCGGCGGCGCCGATGGTCTCGGACCGGTCCGCGTCGTCGGGGTTGCGCAGTCGGATCTCGGCCTGTTCGGCCTCGTCCCGAAGATGCTCCGAGATGATGGCGGCAGCCTCCTGGAAGCGTCGACGATGCCGGCACCCGTTGAGCCTGCAGCCGTGTCGTTATGGGCGACAGCGGCCGCACGGGCTGCGCGCAGAATCACGGCTTCCGAACGGGGGTGGCGTAGCAGCACACGTTAGTTCAGTCCGTCTGGGACTCATGGGGATGCCGGTGGTCAGGCGTCGACCTTGTCGCCGTAGCGCTGCCGGGCGGCTTCCCCACTGGTGCCAAGCTGTTTGCCGATCTTGGTCCACGAAGCCCCCGCCTCCCGCGCCTGCCGGACCATCGCGATGACGTCACGCTCGATGAGCGCACGGCGGTAGGCGGCACGCCGAAGCGCCATCAGGGTCGGTTCGCCTCGGTCGTCCTCACGCGGCTCATAGCGCTCGAACTCATTGGCGAGCTCGTCAGCCTGTGCGATCAGGTCATCGATCGATCGCGGCATCACATCACCTCAGGAACTTCGCGCGGGCGCCCATGGCGTGAACGATCGCGAGCTCCTCGTGCCAGTCCACGACGCCAATCTCCAGCAGGTTGCCCGCCCGGTCGGGGCCGATGTCCATGACCATGCCTTCACTCACGTGGTAGGCGTCGATCGCGAAAGCCCAGGCGTGCAGCGCATCTTCTTCGGCGACGCCGTGCCTGGCTGCGCTGTGCAGCACCATCGGGGGCTCGGCGTCCACTGCAAGTTACTTTGCTGGAGGGGCTATGGCAAGCTAACTTGCCCTCGTCAGCTCGTGGCGTCAAGGACCCCCTCCGCAGGGTGTGAAAGGCAGGCTGCCCCGGGGTTCTCCCTGCTTGTCGATAGGCCGTGGCCCCCACGGGACGGGCGCCCGTGCGACCGGTTACGCGCGCTTGGGCTCCGACAGCCCCTCGCCCGCAATCACGGTCATGCGTTGCCTTCGCCACCGGGTCCGCTGTATTTGAGCGCGTCGAGGTGCTCATGGAAGTCGGTGTCCAGCGCGGTTGGCGCGTCAGCGTAGAGGTGCCTGTCCGAACCACCCGATCGTGTCACCGTGAAGTGGATGCGGTGGTCATCTCGGGGTCGTGGGGAATGACCGCGTAGAGTCGTTCGATGAGGAAGTGGACGGTGTTGGCCTCGGCGGCGTTGGGGCTCGCCGGGCTCACGGCGCTTCTGGCACGGCGAGGGCCCCGTCTCCCGGCCGACGCCGAGCGGACGATCGCCCGCATCCGCGCCGGCCCCGTGACGGGAGTCGTCACCGGCGAACCGGGGTACGCCCAGTCCGAGGATGCTCGGATCTGGTACGAGTCCCTCCCGCCCGTCGGTGCGGAGAAGGGCGTCATCCTGCTCAACATCGCCCTCGGTGCGAGCTCGCTGTACTGGCCGCCGGCGTTCCTACGCGCCTTGGCGGCAGCGGGCTACCGCGTGATCAGGTACGACCAGCGGGGCACCGGCGCGTCGAGTTGGATGACAGACTGGAGCCGAGACCACGCGTACTCGCTGATCGACATGGCGAACGATGCGATCGCCGTCCTCGACGAGCTCCGCATCGAACACCGCGCTCACCTCATCGGGCTCTCCCTCGGAGGGTTCGTCGCCCAAGAGATCGCGATCGGACACCCCGCGCGGGTCCGCTCCCTCACCCTCATGTCGACATCGGCGGACCCGACCGACCCAGCTCTGCCCGGACCACGGACCTGGCCGCTGATCCAGTCCGCGATCGCGGCGCTCCCACTGCTGCGGTACCGCCTCCTCGGCGGGGAAACGAACCTCGTGAAGGAGCTCCTCGCCGGGCTGATCGCGCAAGGCGGAGACGAACCGATCGACATCGAGGAGTGGACCAAGATCGTCCTGTACGACCTGCGCGAGCGGAACGGACTCAACCTCCGCGCAATGCGGCAGCACCAGGCTGCTGTCGCCGTGACCCGCTCCCGATACCCGCTGCTGGGCACGATCACGGCACCCACACTCGTCATCCACGG